>NZ_JBEZKE010000032.1:0-84109 GCF_040651555.1 Streptomyces sp. NPDC048424
AAGCGGATGAGGCCCGCGGGGATGTCCAGGACGGCGGAGACGGGGGTGGCGGTGGCGAACTTCTGCATCGTTCTTCTCTTTCTCCAGTGGCGGGCGCTCTGTCGGCCCGCCGTTTCTGATGAACGAAAAGCTACGTTGCATTCACAGATCTGGCAACGAGTCCGTTGCGTGCGAATGTCATTTACGCAGCTCACAGCAGGTATTTCATTGCAATGGTTTTGATTTCAATGCAACAGCCCACACGCGTCACGTTGCAATGAATGAAGAGTGAACGCTATGCTGGAGCGACGCCGCACCACGAAGGAGACCGCGATGCCGGGAGGCAGACTCACCCAGCAGGAACGCCAGCAGATCGCGCTGGGACTGGCCGACGACCTCGCCTACGCGGAGATCGCCAGACGCCTCGACCGCCCCACCTCGACGGTCACCCGCGAGGTGATGCGCAACGGCGGCCCCGCCGCCTACCGCGCGGAGCTGGCCCACCGCGCCACCGAACGCCGCGCCCACCGGCGCAGGCAGCCCGCCCCCCGGGGGGCGCAGGCGCCCGAGCAGGCACACGGACGCGACGCGGAGGCCGTGCGCGCGTACGAGGAGACGTTCACCACCCTCTTCACCGCGCAGGGCCTGCCCACGATGACGGCCCGGGTGCTGGCGTCCCTCTACACGACCGACGCGGGCAGCCTCACCGCGTCCGAACTCGTCCAGCGCCTCGAGGTCAGCCCGGCGTCCATCTCCAAGGCGATCGCGTTCCTCGAAAGCCAGGGCCTCATCCGCCGGGAACGCGACGAACGCCGCCGCGAGCGCTACGTCGTCGACGACGACGTCATGTACCAGTCGACGATCGCAGGCGCCCGCGCCAACGCCCTGCTCGCCGAGACCGCGCGCCAGGGCGTCGGCGTCCTCGGCCCCGGCACCCCGGCCGCCGCCCGCCTGGAGAACATCGCCCGCTTCGTCGACTTCATCGCCGAGAGCATCGCCCGCGCCGCGGACCAGGCCCGCGAGATCCTCCACACGAAACCCGAACCGCCCTCGACCGGCACCGGCTGAGCCGGGTCCCGGGCCCGGAACCCGTCCGCCGATCCCGCGCCCCCCGGGTACTGACAGACGGCGTTCCGGCAGGTAGCGTCGGGCGGAGTCCGGTGCTACTGGACTAGACCCATTCTTCCTTCCACTCGGATCGTCCGGCACGTTCCTGCCGGTAGAAGGGATTCATCACCATGGCTTCTGTCACTTTCGACAAGGCGACCCGGCTGTACCCCGGCGGCGACAAGCCCGCCGTCGACCAGCTGGAGCTGGAGATCGAGGACGGCGAGTTCCTCGTCCTCGTCGGTCCTTCCGGCTGCGGCAAGTCCACCTCGCTGCGCATGCTCGCCGGCCTGGAGGACGTCAACGGCGGCTCCATCCGCATCGGTGACCGCGACGTCACGCACCTGCCGCCCAAGGACCGGGACATCGCGATGGTGTTCCAGAACTACGCGCTCTACCCGCACATGTCCGTCGCCGACAACATGGGCTTCGCGCTCAAGATCGCCGGCGTGGACAAGGCCACCATCCGCAAGAAGGTGGAGGAGGCGGCCGACATCCTCGACCTGCGCCCCTACCTCGACCGCAAGCCCAAGGCGCTCTCCGGCGGCCAGCGCCAGCGCGTCGCGATGGGCCGTGCGATCGTGCGCCAGCCGCAGGTGTTCCTGATGGACGAGCCGCTGTCGAACCTCGACGCCAAGCTCCGCGTGTCCACCCGTACGCAGATCGCGGGCCTGCAGCGCCGCCTCGGCATCACCACCGTCTACGTCACCCACGACCAGGTCGAGGCCATGACGATGGGCGACCGCGTGGCCGTCCTGAAGGACGGGCTGCTCCAGCAGGTCGACACCCCGCGCAACATGTACGACCGCCCCGCGAACCTCTTCGTGGCCGGCTTCATCGGCTCCCCGGCCATGAACCTGGTCGAGGTCCCGATCACCGACGGCGGCGTGAAGTTCGGCGACAGCGTCGTCCCGGTGTCGCGCGAGGCGCTGTCCGCCGCGGCCGACGCGGGCGACCGCACCGTCACGGTCGGCGTGCGCCCCGAGCACTTCGACCTCGCCGAGACCGGCGGCCTGACCATCGACGTGAACGTCGTCGAGGAACTCGGCGCCGACGGCTACGTCTACGGCTCCACCCCGGGCGAGAAGGGTGCGCAGGACCTCGTGGTCCGCGTCAACGGCCGCCAGGTGCCCGAGAAGGGCTCCAGCCTGCACGTGGTGCCGCGGGCCGACGAGATCCACGTGTTCTCGACCTCCTCCGGCGAGCGGCTCTCCGGCTGACTCCGCAACACGGCTAGAGCGAGGGGCGTTCCGTCAAGGGGCGCCCCTCCGCCGTGCGTTGCCCAACTCCGGCAGACCGGGCCATTCAGCCCTCTCCGTCAACCCGCAATTCGAAAAGCCACGTCGAACCGTCCCTCGACAGGGTGACTAAATGTCGCCAAATCTTCACCGAGCGCTACTCTCGCCCTCGTGACCCACACTGCCCGCCGTATCGGCCGATCCCTCGCCCTGGTCCTGCCCGTCGTCCTCGTCCTGTCCGGGACCCTCGCGGTCACCATGGTCCCCTGGGCGGACACGTCCTCCTCCCAGATCCTGACCGCCTCCGCCGAGGGCGTCTCCGCCCCGGCGAAGCCGCGCGCCGCGCACGAGGTGCTGCGCGAGCAGCTCGTCGGCGATCTGCAGCAGGGCCAGGCGCCGGACGACGTCCTCACGCACCTCCAGCAGGAGGTGAACCGGCGGCCGTCGCTCGCCGAGCACTGCGTGGGGATCGCCCGGGCACTGGGACGGGCCGCCGTGGACGCGTACGGCCCCACGAAGGCCCAGTCCTACGCCCGACCCGTGTGCGACACCTCGTACGCCACCGGCGTCGCCTCCATGGGCTGACGCACCTCTCGTCCCTACGCTGGCCGGCATGACCGACGACCACCGATCCGCTCCATCCGCTTCCTCCGCAGCCGCGTTCCCCGCCGCCCCCACCCAGGCAGTCGTCCTGGCGGGCGGCCAGGGTTCGCGGCTGCGTCCGTACACGGACGACCGCCCCAAGCCGATGGTCGAGATCCCGGGGACGGGGGTGCCGATCATCGGGCACCAGCTGGCCTGGCTGGCCGCCGAGGGCGTCACGGACGCGGTGATCTCCTGCGGGCACCTCGCAGGGGTGCTCCAGGAGTGGCTGGCCGGGGCGCGGTTGCCGCTGCGCGTGACCACGGTGGTCGAGGAGGAGCCGCTGGGCCGGGGCGGTGGCCTCAAGTACGCCGCACGCCACCTCCCGCACCCGGACCGGGCCTGGTACGCGACGAACGGCGACATCTGGACCCGGTTCTCGCTGCGCGAGATGGCGGCCTTCCACGCCGAACGCGGCGCCGTGGCGACGCTGGCCCTGGCCCGGCCGCGGATCCCGTGGGGGGTGGTGGAGACCAACGAGTTCGGGCACGTACTGGACTTCATCGAGGCACCGTTGTCGCCGTATCCGGTCAATGCCGGCGTGTACGTCTTCGGACCCGAATTCGCCGCGCTGCTCCCGGACTTCGGGGACCACGAGCGGACCACCTTCCCGCGCCTGGCGCGCGAGCGGCGGCTGGCGGGCTTCCCGCTGCCCCAGGGGGCCTACTGGCGGGCCATCGACACCGCGAAGGACCTGACCGAGGCCGCAAGGGAGTTGGCGGCTCAGGCACGCTCCTGAGCCCGCTCAGGAGCCCGCGGCCCCCACCCCCGACCCCGACCCGCCTCCGCCTCCGTACGGGGCTTCGCGCCTCGCCCGGCGCACGCGAAGGGCCCGGCACGCTCGCGCGCGCCGGGCCCCGTACCGGTCCCCGTCGGTGGGGCTCAGCCGATGAGACCGCCGATCAGGCCGGGCTGCTTCGTCGGAGTCCCGCCCCCGCCGTTCGAGCTGCCCGAGGAGGACGGCTGCCTGGGCGAGGTGGACTGGCGGGGGGTGCTGCGCGGGGTCTGCTGCTTGCCGGTGGTGCCCCGCGTCGCGGTGGGCGACTGGGATCCCGTTCCGGCGGTCTCCCGGCTGGGGGCGCCCGAGGCGCTCTTGCCGGACTTCGCGGCGGGCTCGGTGGGAGTGGCGGAGGCCGAGGGGGTGGCCGCCTTGGTCGTCGGCTGCGCGGCGGGCTGCTGCCTGGCCGGGGTCTGCGGCAGCGGCCGGCCCGGCAGGTAGTTGGTCGGGGCCTGCCCGGGGCCGGGAACGGTGACGACGGTGGTGGAGCGGACGGCGCCGCCGAGGAGCGAGCCGACGAGCAGGGTGAGTCCGCAGACGACGGTGGCCATGATGGTTCCGCGGCGCAGGACCCGCCGCCGCAGCCGCCAGATCTCGGAGCGCGGCCCGAGGGTGCGCCAGGCCTCGCCGGCGAGGCGCCCGTCGAGGGAGTAGACCGGGGCGCCCGCGATGATCAGCGGGCTCCAGGCGGCGAGGTAGATGATGTCGGGCGCGTCGTAGGCGGGGACGGTCTTCCAGCTCACCGTCATCAGCAGCGCGGCGGACAGGAGCGCCCCGAAGCAGGCGGCGAACCGCTGCCACAGGCCGAACACCGTCAGCACGCCCACGATGACCTGGAGGAAGGCCACGCTCAGGCCCGCGCCGACGGGGTGCGCGAGGGCGAAGTCGCGCAGCGGCTCGGCGAGGGCCCACGGGGTGAGCGTGTGCAGCCAGGTCACCATGGAGCCGCGCTCGCCGCCGTCGAAGTAGACGGGGTCGCACAGCTTGCCCATGCCGGCGTAGATGGAGATGAAGCCGAGGAAGACGCGCAGCGGGAGCAGCACGACGCCGAGGTTCATCCGGCGGCCCGGGTAGTACGAGGCCTGTCCCCGGTTGTCGGCGGCCTGCCGCCGCGGGTCCGGCCCGGGTCCGGAGCCGGGCGGCTCCTGGTGGGGCAGGTCCCGTACGGCGGCCAGCGGGCGCGTCTCGGCGGGGTCCCCGTAGGTGCGCTGGCCGATGACGGTCGGCGTGGCGAGGGTGTCCTCGGCGAGGTCGTGGGCGAGGTCGATGCGCGGGATGACCTGGGTGGCTCCGCCGTCGTACTCGCCGCCGTCGTACCCGTCGTGGCCGCGCCCGGCCTCGCGCACGGCCTGGAGCAGTCCGCCCATGGCCGCGGCGTCGCCCGCGTCGGACTTCCCGCTCCACACCACGGGGGCGCGGCGGCGGGTGGCCCCGGCGGCCGCCACCACGGCACCGCCCAGGACGGGCGCGCGGCCGGGGGCCTTGGCGGGCTTGGAACGCGCGCTCGGGCTCGGTGCGAGCCGCACGCGGAAGCTGGCGTGGTTGACGATGACCTGTGCGGGATCGCACGGCACCTTGACCATGCTCAGCGCGGGCTGGTCGTCGAACCCTGACGTTCTGGTGTCCACACTCATCTAACCGAGTGATCAGTGTTTAGGACACTGCCTTGACGACAGGGATGTGTCCGAGACCCGTCAAGATCAAGCCACCCCGCCCGAAACGGGCGGGGTGACACGCTCACGGGTCACTTTCCGTGAGCCAAGTGGATCAAGGGATCCGCGGATCAGGCGCGGCCGGGGACCGGAAACGGCCGCGGATCGGACCCGGCTGCCGATCAGATGCGGCCGCGGTCCGCGCGGCGGCGGGCCGCCTCGTAGAGCACGACGCCCGCGGCGACACCGGCGTTGAGGGACTCGGCGCCACCCGGCATCGGGATGCGCACGAGGTAGTCGCAGTTCTCGCCGACGAGGCGGCCGAGGCCCTTGCCCTCGGAGCCGACGACGATGACGACCGGGCCGCCGAGCGCCTCCAGGTCGGTGACCGTGTGCTCGCCCTCGGCCGCGAGGCCGACGATGGTGATGCCGGCCTTCTTGTAGTCCTGGAGGGCGCGGGTCAGGTTGGTGACGCGGGAGACCGGGGTGCGGGCGGCGGTGCCGGCGGAGGTCTTCCAGGCACCGGCGGTCATGCCGGCGGCGCGGCGCTCGGGGATGACCACGCCGTGGCCGCCGAAGGCGGAGACGGAGCGGACGATCGCGCCGAGGTTGCGCGGGTCGGTGACGCCGTCGAGGGCCACGATCAGCGGGTCGTCGCCGTCGTCGTAGGCGGCCGCGGTGAGGTCCTCGGGGTGCGCGTACTCGTACGGCGGGACCTGGAGCACCATGCCCTGGTGGTTGAGCCCGTTGGTCATGCGGTCGAGCTCGGGGCGCGGGGCTTCCATCAGGTTGATGTTGCCGCGCTCGGCGGCGAGCTGGAGGGCCTCGCGGACGCGCTCGTCGTTGTCGATGAACTGCTGGACGTAGAGCGTCGTGGCGGGCACGCCGTCGCGCAGCGCCTCGAAGACCGGGTTGCGGCCGACGACCATCTCGCTGGTGCCCTTGGGGCCGCCGCGGCGGGGGGCGGGGCGGCGCTTGGCGGCCTGGCGGGCCATGGCGTTGCTGATGCGGTTGGCCTTGTGCTTCTTGCGGTCCTCGGCCTTGGGCGTGGGGCCCTTGCCTTCCAGTCCCTTGCGCCGCTGGCCACCGCTGCCGACCGTCGCGCCCTTCTTGTTGGACGTGCGGCGGTTCCTGCGCTGGCTGTTCCCGGCCATGACTTCTACCTGTTTTCGTTGGTGCTGCGGTATGTACGTATGAAGAGTGTGCCGCCCGGAGCGCCGGGCGGCACACCAAGCTCAGCCGGCCGACCGGCCTCGGGCCGGGCTCAGCGGGGGCCGAGCGTCCAGCGCGGGCCGGTGGGGCTGTCCTCGATGACCAGGCCGGACTGCTGGAGCTGGTCGCGGATGGCGTCGGCGGTCGCCCAGTCCTTGCGGGACCGGGCGGACTCGCGCTGTTCGAGGACGAGGCGCACGAGGGTGTCGACGGCGCCGTGGAGGTCTTCCCCGCGGTCGGCCTCGCCGGCCCAGTGCGGGTCGAGCGGGTCCAGACCGAGGACGGCCAGCATGGCCCGCACCTCGGACAGGCGCGCGATGGCCGCGTCCTTGTCGTCGGCGGCGAGCGCGCTGTTGCCCTGACGGACGGTGGTGTGGACGATGGCCAGCGCCTGCGGGACGCCCAGGTCGTCGTCCATGGCCTCGGCGAAGGCGGGCGGGACCTCGCCCGCGGCCTCGACGGGGCCGCCGGCCTTCTCGATGACCCGCTGGTAGAAGCCCTCGATCCGGGCGAAGGCCGACTCGGCCTCGCGCAGTGCCTCCTCGCTGTACTCGATCATCGACCGGTAGTGCGGGGTGCCGAGGTAGTAGCGCAGGACGATCGGGCGCCACTGCTTGACCATCTCGGAGACGAGGACCGAGTTCCCGAGGGACTTGGACATCTTCTCGCCGGACATGGTGACCCAGGCGTTGTGGACCCAGTAGTTCGCGAACTCGTCGCCGAAGGCCTTGGCCTGGGCGATCTCGTTCTCGTGGTGCGGGAAGATCAGGTCGAGCCCGCCGCCGTGGATGTCGAAGGCCTCGCCGAGGTACTTGTGCGCCATGGCGGAGCACTCCAGGTGCCAGCCCGGGCGGCCGCGGCCCCACGGGGTCTCCCAGGAGGGCTCGCCGGGCTTGACGGACTTCCACATGGCGAAGTCGCGGGCGTCGCGCTTGCCGGTCTCGCCGGTGCTCTCCGGCTGGCGGATGTTGTCGAGCTCCTGGCGGGAGAGCGCGAGGTAGCCGGGGTACGACTTCACGTCGAAGTAGACGTTGCCCTCGGACTCGTAGGCGTGACCGCGCTCGATGAGGCCGCGCATCATCTCGACCATCTCGGTGACGTGGCCGGTGGCGCGGGGCTCGTAGGTGGGCGGGAGGCAGCCGAGGGCGCCGTAGCCGTCGTTGAAGGCGCGCTCGTTCTCGTAGCCGATGGACCACCACGGGCGGCGCTGCTCGGCGGACTTCGCGATGATCTTGTCGTCGATGTCCGTGACGTTGCGGATGAAGGTGACCTCGTAGCCCCGGTACTCGAACCAGCGGCGCATCATGTCGAAGTTGAGGCCCGACCGGATGTGCCCGATGTGCGGGGCGGCCTGCACCGTGGCGCCACAGAGGTAGATCGAGACACAGCCCGCGGTGAGCGGGGTGAAGTCGCGGATCTGCCGGGCGCTGGTGTCGTACAGGCGAATAGTCACGGCATCCAGGGTAGTGCGCCTGTAGCAGTGCCCCGCGCCCTTTGGGGACGCGGGGCACCTTTGTTGCGGAAGAAGTGCCGTTGCTACGGGTGTTCAGGCCCGGTTCGTCCGGTACACGAGGGCGGTCGCGATGGCGGCGAGCCCTTCGGCCCGGCCGGTGAGGCCCAGTCCGTCGGTGGTGGTGCCGGATACGGAGACGGGGGCGCCGGCCGCTGCGGCGAGCGCCTTCTGCGCCTCTTCGCGCCGCTTGCCGATCTTCGGGCGCACGCCGATCACCTGGATGGCGATGTTGCCGATCTCGAAGCCCTCGGCGCGGACGATGCGGGCGGCCTCCGCCAGGAGGGTGACGCCGGCGGCGCCGGACCACTCGGGGCGGGAGGTGCCGAAGTGGGCGCCGAGGTCGCCGACACCGGCGGCGGAGAAGAGGGCGTCGCAGGCGGCGTGCGCGGCGACGTCGCCGTCGGAGTGGCCGGCGAGGCCGTCCTCGCCCTCCCAGAGCAGGCCGGCGCACCACAGCTCGCGGCCGGTCTCGAAGGCGTGCACGTCGGTGCCGATGCCGACGAGCGGGATCAGCGGGGCCTGCGGCGCTTGCGGGGCCTGCGGGCTCTGCGGACTAGAAAGCATCGGTGGCCCTCCTGCGGGCGAGTACGGCCTCTGCGAGGACCAGGTCGAGCGGGCGGGTGACCTTGAAGGCCTCCTCGTGGCCGGGGATCACCACGACGGTGACGCCGAGCCGTTCCACCATGCCGGCGTCGTCGGTGGCGCCCTCGCCGTCGACGGCGATCGCGGCGTGCGCCCGCAGGAGGGTGGCGAGGTCGAAGCCCTGCGGGGTCTGCACGGCGCGCAGCCGGGCCCGCTCGGGCGTGGCGAGCACCGGCTCGGCCTCGCCGGGCTTGCCGGGCTCGACCTCCTTGACGGTGTCGGCCAGGGGCAGCGCGGGCACCACGGCGGGGGCTCCGTCGCGTACGGCCTCGACGACGGCGTCCACGGTGTCCACGGGGACGAGCGGGCGGGCCGCGTCGTGGATGAGTACGGAGGTGACGTCCTGCGGCAGCGCGTCCAGGCCGGCGCGTACCGACTCCTGGCGGGTCTCGCCGCCGGGGACGACGAGGACCTCGGTCCTCTCGGGCAGCGCGTGCTCGTCCAGGAGGAGGCGCACCTCGGCGGCCTCGGCGGGCGGGGCGACGACCACGACCAGGGAGACCGCGCGGGAGCGGGCCATGGCGCGGACGGCGTGGACGAGCATCGGGGTGCCGCCGAGGGCCCGCAGGGCCTTGGGGGCACCGGGGCCGAGGCGTACCCCGCGGCCGGCGGCCGGGATCACCGCGGCGGTGCGGTGGGGGCGCGTTACGTCAGACATCAGTAGCTCCGAGCCAGGTTTGTGACTTCGGCCGACATGGGTATGGCCTGAAGGGTGCCGGGTGCGACGCCCCTCGCCCCTTCCGTGACGACCGGTCGAGCAGGCTGCCCGGGCCCGGCACGCCATCGAGTCGGTGGCAGTGAGGTAGTGCAGAAGAGTACGTATCCGTACGGACGCGTACGGATACAGACATGCCGCAGCGCCCGGCAACAGGTCTCTCGTGGAGGAGAGACGTTGTCATCGGGCACCGCGGCAGACTGTGCACAGAGGCTGTGCACGGGGTGCCTCGCGTCAGGACGCGAGCACCTCGTCGAGGAGGGCCTCGGCCTTGTCCTCGTTCGTGTTCTCAGCGAGCGCGAGCTCGCTCACCAGGATCTGGCGTGCCTTCGCGAGCATGCGCTTCTCACCCGCGGACAGCCCGCGCTCACGCTCACGACGCCACAGGTCACGCACCACTTCGGCGACCTTGATGACATCGCCAGAAGCGAGCTTCTCCAGATTTGCCTTGTAGCGCCGGGACCAGTTCGTCGGCTCTTCTGCATACGGTGCGCGGAGCACCTCGAAGACCCGGTCCAGCCCGTCCTGGCCGACTACGTCGCGAACGCCGACGAACTCCGCATTGTCCGCAGGCACACGAACCGTCAGGTCGCCCTGGGCGACCTTGAGCACCAAGTAGGTCTTGTCCACGCCTTTGATCTGACGAGTCTCAATGGCCTCGATCAGCGCGGCCCCGTGATGGGGATAGACCACGGTGTCGCCAACCTTGAACGTCATGTGACAGGTACCCCTTCCGTGGCTATCCAGGGTAACACGAGAACTGACTGTTATGAATGGCGTTTTCGCAGGTCAGGGCACATCTCGGGGCTTGACAACAGCGACAGGAACGTGCTGCGAAGGGCTTGCGGAAGGGGGTATTCGCAGGTCGGGGGCGCTGCGCGGACCAGGCGAAAGGGCCACGCTACACCCGTCCCACTCCCCCATCCGTGTGATGTACGTCCCGTTTTGCCGGTTTCGGAGTCGGGAAACCGAACTACTCCGTTCGACTGGCGGCCGCCCCCGCGGAGCGGGTTCCGGCCCAATCCCGAATTGATCACGAAGTGGTGTTCGGGGGAATCCCGGAAATTGATCACCGGACGCCCGGCGCACGATATGCGAGCGGCACATGATCGGCGCGGCGAAGAGCACCCGGAAGGGCGGGCGGAATGCAAGATCGCGGGGCGCCCGCAGGGTGGCGGCTGCGCTGCGGAGGGTCGGGTGCGGGGGCGGGGCGGCGGCTCGGTAACCTAAGCGCGCTGACACACCCTTAGAGCGGCTTTACCTCGGCCGTTCCGAGCGCCCACCCGCCCCTTCCGTTCGTCCAAGGAGTTGCCGCCGCCGTGAGCCGCAGCCTTCGACGCGGCGCCCTCGCCGCCACCGCCGTCGTGTTCTCGATCGCCTCGCTGGCCGCATGCGGTGCGGGCCAGGACGCGCAGACCCTCCAGATCAAGCCCGACAACGCCGCCGCCACCAAGGGTGAGATCGAGGTCCAGAACGCGCTGGTGATCACCCAGGGCCAGAAGGGCGAGAAGGGCCCGGCGGTCGTCTCGGCGACGCTCTTCAACAACGGCACCACGGCCCAGACCCTTGACGGCATCACCCTCCCGAGTGGCAAGGGCAAGGTCGTGCTGAAGCCCGCCGAAGGCTCCGGCAAGGTCACCGTGCCGGCCCTCGGCTCCGTGGTGATCGGCGGCAAGGGCAACGCCTCCGCCGTGATCGAGAACGGCGCCGCGGCCGTCCGCGACGGCGAAGTGCAGAAGGTCGTCTTCCAGCTGAGCAGCACGGGCGGCGTCGAGCTGGAGGCCTTCGTGGTCCCGGCCACCGGCATGTACGCGCCCTACGGCCCGACGGTGGCCCCGGCCGCCAGCCCGGCCGCCGGCGCCACCCCGTCCGGCACCCCCTCCGGCTCTCCGTCGGGCGCGGCCACCGGTGCCGCCTCGGGCAGCCCGTCCGGCTCCCCCTCGGGCAGCGCCGCCGGCACCCCGTCGGGTTCCCCGTCGCACAGCGCGGGCCACTGAGCCCGAGGGCGGCGTAGCGCCGTACACGTACGCATACGGGAAGGGCCCCCATCCGCACCAGCGGCTGGGGGCCCTTCCCGTACTGCTTCCCGTACTGCCTTCCCGAACTGCCGGGACGCCTTCGGTTTACGGCTCGAACTTGTAGCCCAGGCCGCGGACCGTCACCAGGTAGCGCGGCGCGCCCGGGTCCGGCTCGATCTTGGCGCGCAGGCGCTTGACGTGGACGTCGAGGGTCTTGGTGTCACCGACGTAGTCGGCGCCCCAGACCCGGTCGATCAGCTGCATGCGGGTCAGGACGCGGCCCGCGTTGCGCAGCAGCATCTCCAGCAGGTCGAACTCCTTCAGCGGGAGGTCCACCTTGCCGCCGGCGACGGTGACCACGTGGCGGTCGACGTCCATGCGTACGGGCCCGGCCTCCAGGGCCGCCGGGGTGACCTCCTCCGGCTCGCCGCGGCGGCGCAGGACCGCGCGGATGCGGGCGACCAGCTCCCGCGAGGAGAAGGGCTTGGTGACGTAGTCGTCTGCTCCTATCTCCAGCCCGACGACCTTGTCGATCTCGCTGTCCTTGGCGGTCACCATGATCACGGGAACGTTGGAGCGGCCGCGCAGCTGCCGGCAGACCTCCGTGCCGGGCAGGCCGGGAAGCATCAGGTCGAGGAGGACGAGGTCGGCGCCGTTGCGCTCGAACTCGTCCAGCCCGTCGGGCCCGGTCGCGGCGATGGCGACCTCGAAGCCCTCCTTGCGGAGCATGTACGACAGGGCGTCGCTGAAGGATTCCTCATCCTCGACGACGAGCACTCGGGTCACGGAAGGACCTCCGGGGCAGGAATGGCTGGTGCGGTTCTGGTTCAGGCAGGGGTGGAGTGGGTGTGGGGGGTCGGCGCCGGGGCCGGCGCGGCCGCTTCGGGGAGTCGCAGGGTGAACGTGGAGCCCTGGCCCTCCGAACTCCATACCGACACCTCCCCGCCGTGCGAGGCCGCCACGTGCTTCACGATCGCAAGGCCGAGGCCCGTTCCTCCCGTGGCACGGGAGCGGGCCGGGTCCACGCGGTAGAAGCGCTCGAAGATGCGCTCGCGGTCCTTTTCCGGGATGCCGATGCCCTGGTCGGTCACGGCGATCTCGATCAAGTCTCCCCCAGGTGCCGCCACCCTGCGGCCGGCTATGCCGACGCGGGTGCGGGCGGGGCTGTAGTTGACGGCGTTCTCGACCAGGTTTCCGAGGGCGGCCGCGAGCTGTCCGCGGTTGCCCCATACCCGCAGGTCGGCGGTGCCGCCCGCGGCCATGGTGATCTGCTTGGAGGACGCCGTGTGGCGGCAGCGGTCGATGGCCTCGGCCACGAGCGTGTCCACGCGTACGGGCTCGGCGTCCTCCAGCGGGTCGTCGTTCTGTACCCGGGAGAGGTCGATGAGCTCCTGCACGAGGTTGATCAGCCGGGTGGCCTCGATCTGCATGCGGCCGGCGAAGCGGCTGACCGCCTCGGGGTCGTCCGAGGCGTCCATGACGGCCTCGGACAGCAGGGAGATCGCGCCGACCGGGGTCTTCAGCTCGTGCGACACGTTGGCCACGAAGTCGCGGCGTACGGCTTCGATGCGGCGGGCCTCGGTGAGGTCCTCGACCAGGAGGAGCACCAGGCGGGAGCCGAGCGGGGCCACGCGCGCCGAGACGGCGAGGGCCTCGCCGCGGCCGGTGCCGCGCCGGGGCAGGTCCAGCTCCACCTGGCGTATCTCCCCGTCGCGCCGGGTGTCACGGGCCATGTGGAGCATGGGCTCGACGGCGAGCTTGCCGCCGCGGACCAGGCCGAGGGCGTACGCCGCCGAGCTGGCCTTGACCACCGCGTCGCCCTCGTCCAGTACGACTGCGGAGGAGCGGAGCACGGAGAGGACGGTGTCCACGCCGGGCGGGAGCACCGCATTGATGTCGGGGCGCATGGAGCTCCGGGTGGGGCGGGCCTGGTCGCGCTCGCTCCAGCGGAACGCCAGCATCGCGATCACACCGGTGCAAAGACCGGCGATCGCTGCAGCTGCGGCGACCGCCGCGTTCACGTCCATGGATCCAGGTTAAGCAGGCCCGACGACACTTCCACAGCCGTTCGGGTGGCAGCTCGAACAGTCGTCGCCCAGAGTTCACCCTGGCGACGGGGTTGATTCACTTGTGATGCCGGAGTCGGACGCGTTTGCGGCTCACCGTGTCAACGTGGGGCCAAAGGCCGCCCCGGCCCGCCCCGGGCAGTACCGCAGTAGTAGGTCGAGAGAGGGACACGAGACATGCGCGACGCGTACCACGAGGAACTGGACTCGATCGGAGAAGGCCTGGTCGAGATGGCCCGGCTCGTCGGTTCCGCGATCGGGCGGGCCACGACGTCCATGCTCGACGCCGACCTGAAGCTCGCCGAGAGCGTCATCGCCGCCGACCAGAAGGTCGACGACCTCCAGCACGACCTGGAGGCCCGCGCCATCGCCCTGCTGGCCCGCCAGCAGCCGGTCGCCACCGACCTGCGCATCGTCGTGACCTCGCTGCGCATGAGCGCCGACCTGGAGCGCAGCGGTGACCTGGCCCAGCACGTGGCGAAGCTCGCCCGGCTGCGCTTCCCGGACACGGCGGTCCCGCGGGACCTGCACGCCACCATCCTGGAGATGGGGCAGCTGGCGCAGCGCCTGATGGCGAAGGCCGCCGAGGTGATCATCACGAAGGACGTCGACCTCGCCCTCCAGCTGGAGCAGGACGACGACGAGATGGACCAGCTGCACCGCACGCTGTTCCAGCACCTGATGGACGACCGCTGGAAGCACGGCATCGAGACGGCGGTGGACGTGACGCTGCTGGGCCGCTACTACGAGCGCTTCGCGGACCACGCGGTGTCGGTGGCCAAGCGCGTCGTCTACCTGGTGACGGGTGAGCACGCGGACGACCTCCAGCAGCCCACGCAGGTCGAGGGCGTCTGACAGCGGGGGCACGGCGAGCACGGTCAGCGGGGCGCGCGGACGCGCGGCGAACGCGGTCGGCACGGCGAGCCCCAATGCGCCGTTGACGCGCCGGTGGCACTGGGCATGAATGAGGCGAAGGCCGTACGACTCCCTGTACACCGCCTGCGAGGAGGAACCATGCCCGATTCCCCCGTCCCCATCACCCCGGAGCAGGAGCAGCCGCCGAGGCCGGAGCCCCTGCGCCTCCCGCTGCTCGCAGCATGCGGCTGCGGCTCGGGCTGCGGCTGCGGCTGCCAGTCCGGCGCCCCCTGCCAGTGCGGCGGCTGACCGCCGCCGTCGCCGGCTCCACGCACGCGAAGGCCCCGTCCGAGTTCCCTCGGCCGGGGCCTTTCGCGTGGGCGCGGGCAACGGTTGCGCGCGGGGAACCGGCATGCGCACCTCCACGTCCTAGATCCTGAACACGTTCGAATCGATCTTGGGAGTGGCGCATGCCGCGGCGGACGAAATGGATGATCGCCGGGGCAGTCCTCTTCGTGGTCGCGGTGGAGCTACCCGTACTGGTCTGGTTCTGCGGCTTGCTCTACGCGCTCAAGCACGCCGGCGAGACGGAGGAGGTCCCCGCGGGCTGCGGAAAGGCGATGACGGCGATCGGCTGGAAGCTGCCGCCGCACGCGGACCGCGAGGACTGCTTCGAGCTCGACGACCCGGCCTTCGGCAGCCAGTGGACGGGGACGTTCCGCATGCCGCGCTCGGAGGTCCGGGGCTGGCTCGACTCCCACCCCGAGGAGCGGAGCCCCACCTCACGGGCCTCGCGCGGGGCGGTCGAGGGCCAGAGCGGATACCACCTCAACCTCCACTACCCGAAGGCGCCCAACTTCGGTGACGGCGGGATCGATTTCGTGGAGGTCGACGTCGCCTGGGAGGGCGAGGAGGCCGCCGTCGTCACCTTCAGGACCTACCCCGACTAGCCCGTGCCCGGACGCGGCTGACCGGACACGGCTGACCGGACGCGGCTCACCGGGCCGCGTGCTCGGGGCGCGACTACGCTCCTCGGGTGAACGACTTCCCGTGTTTCTGCCTCATCTGCGCCCCGACCGAGTTCGGCGGACCCCCGTCGGAGGAGCGGGATGCCCGCACCACGAAGAACGTCGCGGACTACGGCTGGCACGTCATGGGCGTGGCGGGCGGCGACTCCCCCGGCGACTGGGCCTACTCCATCGGCCTCTGGCACACACTGCGCAGCCCCGAGGTGAGCGTGTTCGGCCTGCCCTCCCAGACCGCCATGCGCGTGGCGAACGCGGCCGGGGCGGCGGTCCGGGGCGGCAACCCGCTCGGGCCGGACCAGCGCCGGGACGACGTTCTCGACGGCTGCGACGTGATCGTCCGGCCCGTGCACCCCAGCTGGTACTACGACTTCTTCGGTGCGGGCATCGACTTCTACCAGACCCCGCCCCTGCCCATCACCCAGCTGTTCTGGCCGGACAAGGAGGGGCTCTTCCCCTGGGAAGACGGAGCGGGCGAGCACTGCCGCACGAGCCAGCCCCTGCTCTGGATCCCGAAGGAGGAGAGCTCCGGTCCGTGGACCGAGGTCGCCTGAGACCGCCGGTGCACCCGGCCTGCGGGTGCCGATCGGCTCAGGGCCGGGGGTGGAGCGGCACGGGCAGCCGGTCGAGCACGATGCCGAACTCGGCGCGGTAGGCGGCCCGTACCTCCTCGTCGGTTGCCAGCTCCTCCTCCGTACGGTCGCCGTCCGCCGAGGTGGCGATGAGCGTGTGGTCCCGCAGGGTGATCCGGCCGCCGTCCGCGGTGAGCCGGGAGCAGACCGGGCCCTTGGTGAAGCCGGACTCCGGGCTGGTGCAGTGCCACCAGGCACCGGTCAGGAAGTCGGCGAGCGCGCGCGGGCGGGTCTCCAGCCGGTACACGGGCGCGCCGTCGTGCAGCACCTCGAGGTCCCCGTCCGGGGCCGGCCGGACCAGGAACGCCCCGGCCGGATCCTTCTGTTCGCCCGGCTCGTCCAGGTCCAGCGGGTACGCCGTGTGGTCGCCGAAACCCACGTCCGCGAGCCAGCGCCCGTCGACGCGCAGCGCCAGGTGGTCGTACGGGACGCCCAGCGCGCCGTCCTTTCCGTACACCCGGGCCTGGAGGAGCTCCACCCGGTGACCGAGGGCGCCCAGCAACGCGGCGAACCCGGCGTTCAGTTCGTAGCAGATCCCGCCCCGCCCGGCGGTCACGATCTTGTCGAAGACGGCGTCCCGGGTGAGCACGAGGTCCTCGCCGAGGTGGATCGACAGGTTCTCGAACGGCACGGCACGCAGGTGGCCCAGGTGCAGCTCGCGCAGCGAGCCGGCCGTGGCCCGAGGGGGCCGCGCCACCCCCAGGCGCCGCAGGTAGGCATCGGTACGGGCGGGGTCGAGAGTTTCCATGCCGCCACTCTCCCCACCCCGGACCCCGCGCGCCATGCGCCATTGGACCTAGGCCCCACCGGCCCCGCCCGGCCGGCCCGATACCCGGGTGATCACCCGCGCACTGCTCTGTAGGCTGTGCGAGCTCATGCTGAGCGCGTTCAAAAGCTAAAAAATGGGGGGTTCGGTGCGCGATCGCCGACTCGTAATGTCCGCTGCCGCCATCGTGGCGGCAAGCATCGGTTTCATCCCCGGCACGGCTCAGGCCGCCGATCCGGTCAAGCCCGCCGCGCAGCCGGCGGGGGCACCCGCCGTCGCCCCGGCCAAGAGCCTGGCGGCAGGGTTCGGGACCTTCACCAGCGGCCCCACCGCCGGCCCGCAGCTGGGTCTCTCCCTGAGCGCCCGGATGTCGACGGCGCACAGCTTCGAGCTGGCGATCTACCTGAACAGGTCCGCACCGCCGCTGGACACCACCATCGACTGGGGTGACGGGACCACGGAAACGGTGACGGCCGCCGGTGCCTGGGAGACGCGGGCCAATCACACGTTCAAGAAGCTCGGCGAGTACACGATCAAGGCCACGGTCGTCGATCCGGCACTCGGGACGCAGGAGACCAAGGAGGTCCGGGTCACGACGGCGGGCTCGGAGTTCACCCCGTACGGTCCCACCCGCCTGCTGGACACCCGCAGCGGCACGGGGGCCGTCAAGGGCAAGGTCAACGCGTACTCCTCGACCCGACTGAAGGTCGCGGGGAACGGCGGCATCCCCGCCGGGGTCACCGCCGTCGCGCTCAACGTGACCGCCACGAACACCACCAGCGGCGGGCACGTCAGCGTCTTCGCCTCCGGCGACACGCGGCCGACCGCATCGAACATCAACTTCGAGGCCGGTCAGACCGTCCCGAACCTGGTGATCGCGAAGGTCGGCGAGGACGGCTACGTCGAGCTGTACAACGGCGGCTGGGAGCCGGTCGATCTGATCGCGGACGTCACCGGCTACTTCGGCCGGCAGGAAGCGAGCGGGTACACCGCGCAGGCGCCGACCCGGGTCGTCGACACCCGCTCCGGGACCGGCACGCAGCTCGGCGCGGTCGCCGGCCAGGCGTCCTTCACCGTCAAGGTGGCCCAACCGGGCGCCACCGCCGTCGCGCTGAACGTGACCGCCACCAACCCGCGGGAGGCCGGCCACCTGACCGTCCACCCGGCCGGGGCGGCGGCGCCGACCACGTCCAACGTGAACTTCACCGCCGGACAGACGGTCGCCAACTCGGTGATCGTGCCGGTCAACAAGGACGGCGAGATCACCGTCCGCAACGGATCCTGGGCCCCGTCCGACGTCATCGTGGACCTGGTCGGCACGTACAGCACCGCGAGCAACGGTGCCTACGTGCCGGTCGCGCCCGTCCGGCAGATCGACACGCGCGAGAGCTGGTCCAAGGGGCCGTGGCCCACGCGCGGGTACCTCTGGCAGGCCTTCTCGGTGGAGCAGGAGGCCTGGGTGCTGAACACCACGGTCACCAACACGCGCGGCGCGGGCTTCCTCTCGGTCGCACCGGACCACAACTCCACCGGCGACTACGCCAACGGGACCGCCGGCAGCCCGGCGCGTCCGCAGTCCTCCACCCTGAACTGGACGACGGGCAAGACCGTCGCCAACCTGGTTCAGGCGGATGCCGGCGCCAACAGCATCGTCGACTTCTGGAACCAGGGCTGGGACCAGGCCGACCTGGTCGTCGACATCTTCGGCTACTACGACAACGAGTAGACGAAAGCCCCTGACCTGCACCGCACGCGCAGGTCAGGGGCTCTTTCGTGCGTCAGGGCTACTTCTTGCGCGGTCGCCTACCGGTGAGGCGAGTGCGAGCGCAGCGAGCTGCCAAGGGTCGGTGGCCGAAGGCCACTCCTTCCAGGTCACGCAATGAGAGTCCACGGTGGGCTTGGCGCGAAGGGCCGAGGCCTACGGCCGGTGACGTCCGGGATGGGCTGGTTTGTCAAGCCCCGACTTCCCGGGCCGTGACCCGGGCCCATGCGTGGGGCGCAATGGAGTGACGGATGACGCCGAAGCACAGCGGACGGGCAACCCGCCCCACCACATCCGACCCCCGAAATCCACGACCTGAGGAGCCTTTCCCCATGACCGCCACCCGGACCCGACGTGTCGTCCCCCTCCTGATCGTCACCCTCCTGGCCGGCGGTGGCGCCTCCCTCTCCTCCAACGCGTTCGCCGCTCCCACCACCACAACCGCAAACGTCACCACCGACACGGACAACACCGTGTCGAGCAGCGCAGGGGGCAACGAGGTGGCGACTTACCTCACCGACAGCCCGCGCACCATCAAGCACATCGCAAAGAAGCCCAGGCCCGTGAAGAAGCTGATCCGCACGGTCGATCAGTACGGCGTCGGGGCCCGCAAGGAGGGCGTCATACAGGGCGCGGGCGGAGACGCAGGTTCCGACGGCACCCGATTCGTGCCGAAGTACCCCACCACGCCCTGCGTGAACCTGGACTGCCTGTAGCGATCGCCAGCTCGGTCGAGTACCGCATGCCTGCTAGGTCTAGCAGCACCGCTAGCAGCCAAAATGCCGTGCGCGGGAGGCTCTCGGCCGGGCTCTGCGGCCGGACGGTCCCCCACGCTGAGGGCCCACAGTGGGCCCAGGGCAAACGAATGCCCCCGATCTGCGCTGTGTGCGCAGGTCAGGGGCATGATCGCTTCGGCTACTTCTTCTTGCCCTGGTTCTTGACGGCCTCGATGGCGGCGGCGGCCGCGTCCGGGTCGAGGTAGGTGCCGCCCGGCTTGAGGGGCTTGAAGTCGGCGTCCAGCTCGTAGACGAGCGGGATGCCGGTCGGGATGTTCAGGCCCGTGATGTCGGCGTCGGAGATGCCGTCGAGGTGCTTGACCAGACCGCGCAGGGAGTTGCCGTGCGCGGCGACCAGGACCGTGCGGCCGGCCAGCAGGTCCGGGACGATGCCGTCGTACCAGTACGGCAGCATGCGCTCGACGACGTCCTTGAGGCACTCGGTACGCGGGCGCAGCTCGTTCGGGATCGACGCGTAGCGCGGGTCCTCGGACTGCGAGAACTCCGTGCCGTCCTCGAGGACCGGCGGCGGGGTGTCGTACGAGCGGCGCCACAGCATGAACTGCTCCTCGCCGAACTCGGCGAGGGTCTGCGCCTTGTCCTTGCCCTGGAGCGCACCGTAGTGGCGCTCGTTCAGGCGCCAGGAGCGGTGCACCGGGATCCAGTGGCGGTCCGCGGCCTCGAGCGCGAGCTGCGCGGTGCGGATGGCGCGCTTCTGGAGGGAGGTGTGCAGGACATCGGGCAGCAGGCCGGCGTCCTTCAGCAGCTCACCGCCGCGGACCGCCTCCTTCTCGCCCTTCTCGGTGAGGTTGACGTCCACCCAGCCGGTGAACAGGTTCTTCGCGTTCCAGTCGCTCTCGCCGTGGCGGAGGAGGATCAGCTTGTACGGTGCGTCGGCCATGCGTACGAGCCTAATGGACGGGCGGGGGCGCTCGCGCGCGAGGCGGGGTCCTCCGATTGACCTCGCGCGTCAATCGAGTAGCGCCCGGGGCCCTGCCGATCGTAATGTTCACTCTGCTCAAGTGACACTTACGTCCCCGGGGGGAATCCTTATGTCCGCTGCCAGTCTGAGACGGGCCGCCCGGGAGAGCGTCTCGGGTCTGCCCCGCGCGTTCTGGTGGCTGTGGACGAGCACGCTCATCAACCGGCTCGGGGCCTTCGTCGCCACCTTCATGACCTTGTACCTGACCCTGGACCGGGGCTACTCGGCCTCCTTCGCGGGACTGGTGGTCGCCCTCCACGGGCTCGGCGGCGTCGTCTCCTCGCTCGTCGCGGGCGTGATGACCGACCGGCTGGGGCGGCGCCCCACCCTGCTGGCGGCCCAGGCCTCGACCGCGTTCTCGGTGGCGCTGCTCGGCTTCATGGAACACCCGGCGGCGATCGCCGCGGTGGCCCTGCTCGTCGGCATGACCTCGAACGCGTCCCGGCCGGCGGTCTCGACGATGATGGCGGACATCGTCCGCCCGGAGGACCGCGTACGGGCCTTCGCGCTCAACTACTGGGCCATCAACCTCGGCTTCGCCATCAGCGCGACGGCGGCGGGCGTGATCGCGGAGTACAGCTACCTGGCCGGCTTCCTGGGCGAGGCGGCCCTGACGCTGGTCTGCGCGGTGCTGGTCTTCGTCAAGCTCCCCGAGTCCCGGCCGGAGCGTCCCCGGGGCGCGTCGGCCACCGCCGGTGAGGAGCCCGCGATCGGGCTCGGGAGCGTGCTGCGGGACGGCCGGTTCATGGGCGTGGTCGGGCTGTCGTTCCTGATCTCGCTGATCTTCACGCAGGGCTCTGTCGGCCTGCCCGTCGCGATGGGCGGCGCCGGGTTCTCACCCGGGGACTACGGGCTGGTCATCGGCGTGAACGGGCTGCTGATCGTGCTGCTGCAGATCCCGGTCACGGCCTTCATCGAGCGGCGCGACCCGCAGAAGCTGCTGGTGATCTCGGCACTGCTGGCCGGGTACGGGTTCGCGCTGACGGCCTTCGCCGGGCCCCTGTGGGCGTACGCGCTGACGGTGTGCGTGTGGACGCTGGCGGAGATCGTGAACTCGCCGACCCAGATGAGCCTGGTCGTGCGGCTGTCGCCGGTGCACGGGCGCGGCCGCTACCAGGGGGTCTACAACCTGTCGTGGGCCGTGGCCTCGCTGGTGGCACCGCTGATGGCGGGCTTCGCGATCGACCGGTACGGGGCCGACTGGCTGTGGGGGGCCACGGGTGTGCTGGGCACGGTGGCGGCGGCGGGGTACTGGCTCCTGATGCGGGGGCTCTCCGAGGATGAGGCGGGTACGGGCGCGACCGTGGCCGTGGCCGGTGGTGGCACCGCACCGGTGTCCAAGCCGGCTCCGGCCGGGGCCGAGGCTTAGCGCGGCCGCCGCTGCTGGGGCGGAGCCCCCGTTATGACGGCTGCGTCAGGTGTTTGAAGGCGTCGAGGTTGAAGGTCGGTTCGCCGCGGGAGACGCGCCACTCGTACTCGCGGCGGATCGCGCTCGCGAAGCCCAGCTCCAGCAGGGTGTTGAAGGAGCCGTCCGCCGCCTCCAGGACCGTGCCGAGGAGGCGGTCCAGTTCCTCGGCGCTGACGACCGACAGCGGGAGCCGGGCCGTCAGGTAGACGTCGCCGAGGCGGTCCACCGCGTACGCCATCCCGAACAGCTTGAGGTTGCGCTCCAGCAGCCAGCGGTGGACGCCCGCCTCGTTCTCGTCGGGGTGGCGGATCACGAAGGCGTTCACCGAGAGGGAGTGCTTTCCGACCCGGAGCGAGCAGGTGGTGCTCAGCTTGCGGGTGCCGGGGAGCTGGACGACGTACGTGCCCGGGGAGGGGCTCTCCCAGCTCAGTTCGGCGCCGGTCAGGGTCGCTTCGATGATCCCGGCGGTGTCAGCGTCAGCCATGGTGGGAGCGTACGCGACGGCGGTGATCATGCATGGCCGCCGTGTAGACGTCGGCCGTGCCGCTCGCCGCGGTGTCCCAGCCGAAGAACTGCGCGTGCCGCGCCGCCTCGGCGCCCATCCGGTCCGCGAGCCCGGGCTCGTCCACGAAGCGCCGCAGCTCCCGCGCGTAGTCCGCCGGGTCGTGACCGGGTACGAGGATCCCCGTGACCCCGTCGTTGACGGCGACGGGCAGTCCGCCGACCTCGGCCGCGAGCACCGGCGTGCCGGCGGCCTGGGCCTCTATCGCGACGAGCCCGAACGATTCGCTGTACGAGGGCATGACCAGCACGGACGCCGCCCGGAACCAGTCGGCGAGGCCGTCCTGCGCCACCGGCGGGTGGAAGTGCACGAGGTCGGCGATGCCGAGCTTCGCGGCGAGCTTCTGCAGGCCCTCCGGCTTGGCGAGGCCGCTGCCGCTGGGGCCGCCGACGACGGGGACGAAGAGGCGGCGGCGCAGCGAGGGGTCCTGGTCGACCAGGACGGCGACGGCGCGCAGCAGGATGTCGGGGGCCTTCAGCGGCTGGATCCGCCCGGCGAAGAGCGGGATGACCGCGTCCTGCGGCAGACCGAGGCGGGCGCGGGCGGCGGCCCGGCCGTCGCCGACCGTGAAGCGGTCGAGGTTCACGCCGGGGTGGACGACGGCCACCTTGCCGGGGTCGGCCTCGTAGTGCCGGACGAGTTCGTCGGCCTCCTCGGCGGTGTTCGCGATGAGGCGGTCGGCGGCGGCCACGATCTGGGTCTCGCCGATGACGCGGGCGGCGGGTTCGGGGGTGTCGCCCTCGGCCAGCGCCGCGTTCTTGACCTTGGCCATGGTGTGCATGGCGTGGACGAGGGGCACGCCCCAGCGTTCGGCGGCGAGCCAGCCCACGTGGCCGGAGAGCCAGTAGTGGGAGTGGACCAGGTCGTAGTAGCCGGGGCGGTGACCGGCCCAGGCCTGCATCACGCCGTGGGTGAAGGCGCACAGCTGGGCCGGGAGCTCCTCCTTGGCGAGGCCTTCGTACGGGCCCGCGTCCACGTGCCGTACGAGGACCCCGGGGGCCATCTCGACCACGGGCGGCAGCCCGCCGGTGGTGGCGCGGGTGAAGATCTCGACCTCGATGTTGATCGCGGCGAGGCGCTTGGCCAGCTCCACGATGTAGACGTTCATCCCGCCGGCGTCGCCCGTGCCGGGCTGGTGCAGCGGTGAGGTGTGCACGCTGAGCATGGCCACGCGGCGCGGCTTGCGGTGGTGGCCGACGGCGGGCAGGCGCAGTCGCGGCGGCTCGTGCCGGGTGGCACGGGCGGCGGCGAGGCGGCCGCTGAGGCTGCCGCCGAGGCGGGACACGTACTGGCTCAAGGGAGCAGTTCCTCTCGGCTCGGACGGCTCGGACGGTGTGCGCGAAACGCTCGGACGGCACGACCGGCGGCATGACGGCCCGGCGGGCGCCATGACGGACGGCGTGCCGGACCGCGTGACGGCCCGGCGGGCGGCATGACTGGATGGCATGCCAGCGAGGGCGCGGGAGGCGCCCTGCAAGGAGTGCAACCCGGATGGCCGTCCCCCGCATTCCGGGGTCTCCGGTTTTCCTTGCCGTTTCCCCGTTTTTCTCGGGGCACCGCCGGATTTTCATGCGACGCGGGCGCTCCCCTTACCCTCGGCTCATGGCCTCCCGCACCACCCCGCCCACCAGCCGCGCGCCCGGTCGCGCCCCTGGCCGCCCCGTGGGCTCGGTGACGCGCGGGACGACGAATCCGAACCGGTTGCGCCGGATGGACCGCTGGATCGCGGCCACGCACGGGGCCGCGCTGCGCCGCGCGGAGGCGCCGGTCGCGGTGGACCTCGGCTACGGGGCCGCGCCGTGGACGGCGGTGGAGCTGCTGGCGCGGCTGCGGGAGGCGGCGCCGCGCGTGCGGGTGGTCGGCATCGAGATCGAGCCGGCGCGGGTGGCGGGGGCGAAGCCGTACGAGCGGGAAGGGCTGAGCTTCCGGCACGGCGGCTTCGAGGTGCCGTTGGACGGCGGGGCGCGTCCCGCGCTGATCCGCGCGGCGAACGTCCTGCGCCAGTACGACGAGGAGCAGGTCGCGCAGGTGTGGGCGCGGCTGTGCGCGCGGCTGGCTCCGGACGGGCTGCTGGTGGAGGGGACCTGCGACGAGATCGGGCGGCGGCACGTGTGGGTGGCGCTGGGGCCGGAGGGGGCGCGCACGGTGACGTTCGCGACCCGGCTGGGCTCCCTGGAGCGCCCCTCGGACCTGGCGGAGCGGCTGCCGAAGGCGCTGATCCACCGGAACGTGCCGGGCGAGCCGGTGCACGCGTTCCTGCGCGACTTCGACCGGGCGTGGGCGGCGGCGGCCCCGTACGCCTCGTACGGGGCGCGGCAGCGCTGGATCCGCACGGCGCGGGCGCTGGCCGTCGACTGGCCGCTGGCGGACGGGCCGGGGCGGTGGCGGCAGGGGGAACTGACGGTGCGCTGGGAGGCGTTGCGCCCGGTGGGGTGAAAGCGGGAACCGGGGGTGCGGGCGGGGAACCGGGGGTGCGGGCGGGCCGTTGATCCGTGAGGGGCGGGGCATGGCGTCCGTTGGGGCGGACAAGATCGGAAAGACATCCACAAGGGTGTCGGAATTCATCGACTCGTGGCACCATCCCGATGGCAGTGGGAAGTTACTGACGAATAGTCAGATCTGATACGAGGTCTGACACGGGTGCCTGGGGGGACCATGGGGACCGTAAGGCGACGACGAGGCGCAAGCCCGCTGGTGCTGTTGTGCGCGATGGCGATACTGACGGCGCCGGGTCTCGCGACGGGCATGGCGTACGCGGCGCCGAGCGCTCCCGCCACGCCTGCCGCGCCCGCCACACCCGCCGCACCGGCCTCGCCCCGGGACCCCGCCGCTCCGCTGCCCGGACCGGGCGGCAAGTCCCTCGAACAGGTCCGCAAGGACATCGACGAGCTCTACCGGCAGGCGGGCACCGCCACGGACGCCTACAACCTCGCCGAGGCCGAGACCAAGGCCCAGTCGGACAAGATCGTCGAGATCGCCAACCTCGTCGTCGCCGGCCAGGAGCGGATCACCACCCTCAAGAGCCGTGCGGGTGCGGCCGCCCGCGCCCAGTACCGCTCGGGCGGCCTGCCGCCGGGCGCGCAGCTGGCGCTGAGCGACAGCCCGAGCCAGTTCCTCGACGGGGCGGGCCGGCTGCGCCAGGGCGAGAAGGCCACCTCGGACCTCCTGTCCGAACTGAGCCGGACCCAGAGCGAGTTGCAGCGGTACGCCCAGGAGGCGAGTGACCGCTGGAAGACGCTGGAGGCCAACCGGGTCAAGCAGGAGGACTCGAAGAAGCAGATCCAGGAGAAGATCAAGGCGGCGGAGGAGCTGGAGAGCAAGCTGGAGGCCGAGGAGAAGGCCCGGCTGATCCAGCTGGAGCAGGAAGCCCAGTACAAGGCGCAGACGGCGTGGCTGTCGACGGGCGCGATGAAGGACGTCAACGGCAAGGCGACGGAGGCCGGCAAGCGGGCCGTGCAGTTCGCCACCGCGCAGATGGGCAAGCCGTACGAGTGGGGCGCCGAGGGCCCGGGCTCGTTCGACTGCTCCGGGCTGACCTCGCAGGCCTGGCTGGCGGCGGGCCGGGGCATCCCGCGCACCTCGCAGGAGCAGCTGCGGCTGCTGCCTAAGGTCGCGCTCAAGGACATGCGCCCGGGCGACCTGATCATCTACTTCGACGACGCGAGCCACGTCGGCATGTACGTCGGCGACGGCGCGATGGTCCACGCCCCGCGCCCCGGCCGCAACGTGACGATGGCGGGCGCGGGCTCCATGCCGATCAAGGCCGTGGTCCGCCCGGACGCGTGACCCCTGGCGGGGAGCCGGACCGTTCTCGCCGGCCCGGCGACGCTCGTGCGGCCGGGAGACCGGGGCTCCGCCCCGGACCCCCGTCCTCAAGGCCGGACGGGCCGGATGTGCGGGCCGAGGCAACCACACGGGCGTGCTCGACGTCTCGCTAGGCGGGACGGACTGCGGCCCCACCGTGACCTTTGTCATCAGTGAGGCCGTTTTTCCCCCGCGATAACGGCATATGCCGGAGGCCCCGACGCACAACGGCATTCCGCTCGCCGGGCCGGGACCGCTAGGGTCTGCGGACGAGCGCACCCTCGGGGGGAGGGAAGGAACCGGAGACGATGTCCGTACCCGTACCGCGGCAGAGGGACACCCCGGCCACGGAGGGCGGTCAGGCGGTTCTGCACACCGCCGCACCGCCCGCCGCCACTGCCACCGCCACCGCCGTCGCGCAAGCGACTCCGCAGGCGACCCCGCAAGCGACCGCACCTCCGCAAGCGGCCCCGCACGCGATCCCGCTGACCCTCCTGGTCATCGAGGACGACCCGGCCGGCGGTCTCACCGTCCCCGAGATCCTCGACGCCGACGGCCACCGCATCCGGCTCCGCACCGCCCGCAACCTCACCGAGGCCGAGCGGCTGCTCACGCCCGACGTGCACTGCATCCTCCTCGACCTGTCCCTCCCGGACGCCAGCGCCCGCATGGCGGGAGTACCGGCCGTTCCGGCAGTGCCGGGAGCCGCGGCCGCGGGCGCCGGCACGGCCACCGCCGTGGACCAGCTGGCCGCCCTCCGCCAGGTGCTGCGCATCGCGCCCCGGCACGCCGTCCTCGTGCTCACCGGCGAGGACGACGCCGAGCGTGCCGCCGAAGCCGTCCGCGTCGGCGCCCAGGACTTCCTCTTCCGGGACGAGCTGGACGGCCGGCTGCTGAGCCGCGCCATCCGCTACGCCGTGGAGAGAAAACGGGCCGACATCGCCCAGTACAAACTTGCAGAATCGAAACTGCGCGCCCAGGAGAACGCCCGCCTGGAACGCGGCCTGCTCCCCACCCCGCTCCTGGAGGGCTCCGACCTCCGCTTCGCCGCCCGCTACCGCCCCGGCCGCAGCCGGGCCCTCCTCGGCGGCGACTTCTACGACACCGTCCGCACCCCCGACGGCACCGTCCACGCCATGATCGGGGACGTCTGCGGCCACGGCCCCGACGAGGCCGCCCTCGGCGTCGAGCTCCGCATCGCCTGGCGCGCCCTGACGCTGGCGGGCCTGTGCGGCGACGACCTGCTGGCCACCCTCCAGGAGGTCCTGGAGGTGGAACGCCCGCACGAGGAGATCTTCGCGACCCTGTGCACCGTCGACATCGCCCCGGACGGCCGCCGCGCCGGCCTGTGCCTGGCCGGCCACCCGGCCCCGCTGATCTCCCGGCCGGGCCGCCGCGCGCGACTGCTCCCGTACGAGAACAGCGGTCCGGCCCTCGGCCTGCTGCCCAAGGCGCGCTGGCCGCGCCGCCAGGTCGAGCTGGGCGGCACCTGGAGCCTGATGCTCTACACCGACGGCCTCATCGAGGGCAGGATCGGCGAGGGCAAGGAGCGGCTGGGCCAGGACGGCATGGTCGACATGATCAACCGCCACCTGGACCGCGGGCTGAGCGGCGAGGGTCTGCTGGAGGCCTCCGTCACCGAGGCCCGGCGCCTCAACGGCGGCGAGCTCACCGACGACGTGGCCGTGGTCCTGCTCTCCCGCGCCGAAGGCTGACCGCCGGCGGTACGGGAAACGGGAGCGCGGCTACGGGAGCACGGCCGGGGCGCTAGCGCCCGCCGTTGTAGGGCCCGTACGGCCCGTCACTGCTGCTGCCGCCGCGCCGGCCGCCGCGACCGCCGCCCGAGACCTGCTTGAGGGCGGGGCGTACGTCGACGAAGAACACGATGGTCGCGACCAGACCGGCGATCTGCAGGAAGAGCATCTGCGGGAGGAACGCGTCCACCAGGACGGTGATGCCGAGGATGACCAGCCAGAAGGTCTTGGTCTGCTTGTCGGCCGCCCGGTACGCGTCCTCGCGCGCCAGCAGCGCGACCACGAAGGCCGCGACGGCGAGCAGCAGCATGGCGTACCCGAACAGCGGGAGCACGCCCCGATCGAACCCGTCCATCAACATCGCTTCGACCGCCTTCTCATGCCTGCGCTTCGCACTTTCGATGCCGCCCGACTCCACGCTACCGGCACGGGCGCCCTCATGAACTGCAACGGGCCGGGCCCCTGAAGGGTGCCCGGCCCGTCGTCGCTCATGCGGTTCCGGTTCAGCTGGCGTCGTCCGCCGTGACGGCTGCCTTCTTGGCCGAGGTCCTGCGCGCGGCGGGCTTCTTCGCGGCCGGCTTCTCCTCGTCGGAGGCCGCGGCCACCGGCTCGGACCCGGACTCGGACGCGGTGGCCGGCTCGGCCGCCGCCTGCGGCTGGGGCTCGACGGCCACGGCGATGTCGACGATCTCCTCGGAGAACTCGCCCCGCCAGGTCCGCACGGCCTGCTCACCGTGCTCGGCGACCTTGTCGTACGTCTCCTTGGCGCGCACCGCGTACTCCGCGGCCACGCCCACACCGCGCAGCGCCAGGTCCTGGGCGGTCTCCCCGAGCTTCTTCGGGTCGATCGCGCCGAACACCTCGGCGACCTTGGCGGTGAGCGCCTCCTGCACGGCCTTCGGGTCCGTGTTCTTCACGGCCTCGATGCGCGCGGGGGCCTCGGCGCGCAGCTGCTCGATCAGCTCGGGCACCTTCTTGGCCTGCTGCACGGCGAGGTCGGCCGTGCCGGCGGCGAAGTAGAGGGGGGTGGGGTCGGTGAGGGTCTTCTTCAGGTCATCGGCGATGGCCATGTGCTGGTCCTCCCGGATCAACTTCAGTTCGTCTTCGACGGCATCTCGTCGGCGGGTTCGGCGGGTGCGGCAGGCACGTCGAGCGCGTTCTCCTTGCGGAACGACTCGTAGATCTGGAGCAGCACCTGCTTCTGCCGCTCGTTGATGCTCGGGTCGGCGAGGATGACGGCTCGCGTCTCCACCTCGTCCGGGTCCCGCTCATCCAGGATCCCGGCCTGCACGTACAGCGTCTCCGCGGAGATCCGCAGCGCCTTGGCCAGCTGCTGGAGGATGTCCGCGCTCGGCTTGCGCAGCCCGCGCTCGATCTGGCTCAGGTACGGATTCGACACCCCCGCCGCCTCGGCCAGCTGCCGCAGCGAAAGCTGGGCCTGCCGACGCTGCTCACGGAGGTACTCGCCGAGGTTTCCGACGTTGAGCGATGCCATGCTGCGATCCTGCCCCATTCCGCTAACTATTGCAAGCACACCGCTTGCAACATCTCCCACCCGCCTCCTCTCCGATGTCATAGCCGTCGGGAAGGATCTCTCGCATGGCTACGACGGCTGCTGACTACATGTGGTTCGAGGAAGACTTCCCGGACCTCGCCGAGTCCTATTGCGTCACCCTCGTGCACGACGTGACTCCGCACGAGCTGATGCGCAGGTTGGGCGGCCAAGCCGAACCCGAGGTCACCGGGATCACCGCACTCGTCGACACCGCATACGACCGCTGGGGCCCCAGCACCACGCGGACGTACTTCGGAATGACGACGCTCGGCCCCTGGACCCTCATGATCGAGCCCAACGGCTGGCACGGAGTGAACGAGGCGAAGGCCCTGCCCGCATCGGCGGGCACCCGCTGGATCTCCCACTACGACAACGCGAACGCCAACAACGACGGCTCGTTCCTCTGGGCCGAGGACACCGAACTCCAACTCCACTTCGAACTCCGTGATGCCGACTACCGATCCGGCGCCCACTCCGACGACCTCCTCGACGTGATCCGCCGCCTCGGCTTCGCCTTCCCCGAAGAACCCACCGAGACGGACGACGACCTGGCCGTGCCGGCCGCCTTCGCGCTCGGCGAGCACCTCGCCGGCATCCGCGTCACCCCGGCCCTCCTCCGGGACACCACCTTCATCTGCGGCACCGCCGAGTTCCGCTGAAGCCAACCCACCGGAGCTCGCGGCGAACATGCCGGGGCGGATGCCGGTCCTAGCGCATCGCTGACCATTCGGCGCTGACCTGGTCGGCCACCGAGAAGTCCCTTTCGCAGTCCGGGCAGGTCGCATCGCCGAAGACGAAGGTCAGCGCCTCGGCGATCTCTCGCTGCCCATCGGCGACGGCGACCGCGTGAAGCCGTCGTGCAATGCCTTCGAGGCCGGCGGGATCGGCAGGTCGCAAGGGGGCCGTCGCCAGGTCGTCGTCCGAGACCGCGTAGTCACCACTGGTGGAGAAGAATCCGCGCTCACCGACAACGATGAACAGCATCGCTTCGCAGCCTGGGCAAGGGATCTCGTATTCCTCCATCGCAAGCCCCCATGTCAGGGGCTCACTCCAGTCCAATACGCCTTCGAGGCTCAGCACGGCCTCTAGGAGTTCGATGTACTTTTTGCGTTCCGAGGCATTCCGAAGGTGCTCGTTCGCAAGTGACAAAAGTTTCGAGATCTCGCCCGCATATTCCGTACGGACGTCGCCGGCACCATGGGGTTGATGGGCTCCCCCCGTGATCGCGCCGGCCAGGGTCAGAGCGTTCACTGCCTGCTCAGCGTCGTCCCCCGCAGCCACACCAGCCAGCCAGGGCAAAGCCGCGAAGCTCGCCGAATACACACTGCCCTGGTGGCAGAGCGCCGACCACAGACCGCTCCAGAGTTCGCCGTCCGGCTCCGAGGCAATCCGGTCCAGCAGCGTGGGTATCTTTTCCGCTGATCCGTACGCGTGGCTGAGTTGCGCCCAATCCGTCATGCGGAGATTCAATCACCATGATCCATACGCCGACGTGTCAGCGGGCTCCGAAGCCCCGCTGTCCCGTTGTCCCGTTGTCCCGTTGTCCGCTCAATCGTCAAAGCGGAGCTCAGGTCGGGTCCAGAGGGTGAGGTCGCTGCTGGTGGCGACCGCCAGGGTCAGGCCGGAGGGAGAGAAGCCGGCTGCGCGGAGTTCCGAGTACTCGGAGTGGAAGACGTGCCACCACGTCCCTCCCGCCGGGCCTCTGTGGGGCCTGCCCTCGGTGGAGAGGATGACGCGGTCGTGGGGCCACTCGGGGCTGACGAGGTCCAGGGTCCAGCCATCTGGAGTGGTGCTGTGCAGGCCGCCGCCGAAGAGCCCGGCGATGCGCACCGGCGTGCCCTCGATCGGGCCGAGCCCGGGGCAGGTGAGCTCCGGCGACGCGTCCGGAGTGCTGGTGTCGGGGTCCGGGTCGCGGTCGCGGGCGACCTTCTCGCCGGTGACCGCGTCGAAAAGGCCATGGCCGGCGCTGGACACGACCATCACGAGGTCGTGCCCGCTGTCGGGATGGACGGCGAAGCCGATGCCGAGCAGACCCCCGATGGGGGTCCTGCGGTCCAGCACCGGCAGCCACGGCTCCGGGGCCGGCATGACGCTGGCGGCGATGTAGCGCTCGCGCAGCTTCTGCTGGTACTCCGTGATCAACTCGTCTCCTCGGGGCTGCCTGTGTCGAGCGTCAAGACCACGAACCATCTCAAGCTGACGAGAACCATGCACCTTCGGTGACCACGGTCAGGTGACACGACCCGGCCTGCTCCGCCGCCTCGGCCGCGCTGCCCCTTCGTCCTGCGCCTGGCCGCGGCACCGCAGGTGCCGAGCCGGTGCGCGCTGCTGGAGCTGGTGGCGATGCCGGCAGCGGAAGCCGGCCCGGTAGAAGCCCGGTTCCTCGATCCCGGCTGGGCGTCTGCGTGGGCGCAGGCCCTGCCCGGGCTGCTGGACCTGCTGGACCTGCTGGACCTGCTGGACGATCCCGAGCCGCCGATCCGGCGGGCCACCGCCGACGTGCTCGGCGCCTGCGCCGACCCCGGTGAGTCGGTGCTGCCCGGGCTGCTGCGGCGCTGGGAGGCGGAAGAGGATCCGGCGACCCGCCTCGAGCTCGTCCTCTCCCTCGGCCGGGCGGCCCTGCGCGCGCCGACCGGCCGGCACGGCGCCGAGGCCTTCGACCTGCTCAGCCGTTGAAGCCGAGCACCAGGGTGACGACCGCGGGGGCCGCGTAGATCACCGGGAAGGCGACGTGGGCGTACGACTTCGCCCGCAGCACCGTGATCACGGCCCCGGTGAAGTACAGGGCGATGCCGATCGCGGCGGCGATGCCGATGGCCGGTACGAACAGCCCGGCCACCAGGCCCGCCGCCCCGGCCGCCTTGGCGGCGCCGAGCAGGTTCCACCACGAGCGCGGAACGCCGTACTCCACCATCGGCTCCACGACCCACTTGGCCTTGAAGAAGACCGAGCCGGCCGAGAAGGCGGCCATGAACGCGCCGACCAGGGCGAAAACAACGGCGGTGGTGGACATCTGACGCTCCCCTCAGACGGGCGCCGGTGCGGACTCGCTCCGGTCGGTTTCCCGCCTGCTTCACTCCTCTGACCCGCCGCACCGCACGGATGTGACAGGCCCGCGAAAATTCTTTTCGACGGGCCCGGGCCACCCCTCAGGCCGTGCCGATCACCACCGTGGCGTACAGCTCCTCCGAGGTGACCGCGCGGACCGCGAGCCCCGCGGACGCCAGGGCCGAGGCCGTCGACGGGGACTGCCGGGCGCTCGTCTCGATCAGCAGGTGACCCCCCGGGGCCAGCCACGGCACCGCGCCCGCCGCGACCCGGCGGTGCACGTCCAGGCCGTCGGCCCCGCCGTCCAGGGAGACCAGCGGCTCGTGCTCCCGCGCCTCCGCCGGCATCAGGCCGATCTCCTGCGTCGGCACGTACGGGGCGTTGACCACCAGCACGTCCACCCGCCCCTTCAGCGACTCCGGGAGCGCGGCGTACAGGTCGCCCTCCCACACCCGGCCGCCGTACGGGGCCACGTTGCGCCGCGCGTACGCCAGCGCCGCCGGGTCGATGTCCGCCGCGTGCAGCTCCGCGCCGCCCGGCAGCTGCGCGGCAACCGCCGCGCCCAGGGCGCCCACCCCGCAGCACAGGTCGAGCACCACCGCACCGGGCCGGGCCAGCGCCACCGCCTCCCGCACGAGGAACTCGGTGCGCCGGCGGGGTACGAACGCCCCCGCGCCCACCTCCACGCGCAGACCGCAGAACTCCGCCCAGCCCACCACGTGTTCCAGCGGTTCACCGCCCACCCGGCGGGCCAGCAGCTCCGCCAGGTGCCCGTCGTCCCGGGCGGCCCCGGTCAGCAGCTCCGCCTCCTCCTCGGCGAAGACGCAGCCGGCCGCGCGCAGGGATTCCACAAGTGACGTCACGTACCTCAGTCCTCAGCTTTCCTACACGGGCAACGGTACGGGGCAGGTACGGGTCAGAAGATGTCCGGGCACCACGGCCGGCGGGCCGTCCGGAACACCGCGTCCGCGAGCGCGACCGCCCCCGGCCGCTCCTCCGTGACCCGCCCGAGCGCCGCCAGCCGCACCGCGGACTCGTCCCCGAGGTACAGCGAGCCCAGTACGGACACGTCCAGCCGCAGGTCCGCCGCCGCCTCGGTCCGCTCGCACGCGCCGGTGCCCGCGTCCAGCCGGTAGCGGCCGGCCGCCGGCCCCGACGCGTCGGTGACCTCCAGTACGAGCACCCCGGGCGCCTCGTACGTCCGCGCGCCCAGCGCCCGTACGACGTCCAGCACCCGCACCCACAGGAAGTCCGCGGCGGTGACGATCCGGGCCGAACGCGGGTCGGGCAGCAGCTGCGGGACGAGGTCGTCGGGGGCCCGGTAGCCGGTGCGGACCTTCACCACCCAGTCGATCGAGCACAGGAAGTGCCACAGCGCCCGCTCCGCCTGCGGGGTGAGCGCCAGCAGGTCGTGGACCTGCACGGTGTTCTGCGGGACCTTCGCGTCCGTCCAGTGGTCGTCGGCCCGGTAGCTGACCAGCCCGGCCGGCTCGCCCGCCGCCGTGCGGTAGACCGCGAAGAACTTCTCCTTGTACGGCCGGTACGAGATCTCCTCCAGGCCGGTCGTCATGTTCCACCAGCGCTCGTTCCGGTTCACTGCGCCGGGGGTGCGCGCCCGCAGCCGCTCGTGCAGCTCCGGGCCGATCCGCCGGACCTCGGCCTCGTCCACGAGGTCGATCCGCCCGCCGTCCGCGGGCGCCGACAGCCGCCGGTCCAGACCGGTGCGCGGTACGTCGATCTCCCATTCGGCGATGGAGGCGGCGGGCCCGAACCCGTACCGCCCGTAGATCGGGTACTCGGCGGCGATCAGCGTCGCCAGCACGTCGCCGCGCGCCCCGGCCGCGGCGAACTCGGCGGCCATCATCCGGGTGAGCAGGCCCTGACGGCGGTGGGTGGGCAGCACGCCCACGTTGGAGATCGCGGTGGAGGCGACGGCGGCCCCGCCCGGCACCGTCAGCTCCTGCGCGAAGGAGCGGAAGGCCGCCACGCAACGGCCGGTGTCGGGGTCGAACGCGCCCTGGGTGCGGGCGAAATCGTTGTGCTTGGCCCGCATGGCCACGTCCGAGTCGCTCACTCGGGCCGTGTTCAGGAACCCGGTGTTCACGGTTCGCAGCCAGTCGGGGAGTTCGGATTCGGCGATCGGCCGGACGTCAGCACTCATAGCGGGCCACGCTAATCGCCCGACCGGCGCCAGTCGCCCGAATTTCCTACGCCAGCAGGTCGTCCACCTGCGCCTCTCCCTCCCGGTAGCGCCGGGTGATCTCCGCACTGCAGTCGTCGGCCGTGCGCTGGAGCTGCTGCCGGCGCCGCGAGACCTGCTGCTCGTACCGCACCAGCTTCCCCATCCCGTCGTGCAGCTCGTCGTCGGTGCGGGCGCCCAGGTCCGAGAGCTCCACGTCGGCCAGCATCTCCGCCGCCAGCAGCCGGTACTCCTCGCTGTGCGGGGTGCCGAGCGTGACGTGCCGGGCGGAGGCGCTGCGGCTGGAGGGGGCGTCGGCGAGGATCACCGAGAGCCGGTCCACCACCGGCGCCTCGGGGTCGGTCCGGCGGGCGAGCTCGGGATCGCTGCGGCGGGCGAGCTCGGCGCGCAGGATGTCGATGCGGCCCTGGAGGAGTCTGCGCACATAGCTCAGATCGGCCTCGTCGCGCTGCGCGTCACGGCGCAGCGCGCGCAGTTCCCGCAGCCCGAGCGCGGTGGTCGGGGTCGGCGTCCCCTGCGTCTCGGCCGTGCGCTGCGCGGGCGGTCGTACCGCGGCAGCTGCGATGGAAGCGGGTGATGCAGGTACGGAGGTACCAGAAGTATTCATACGAACGAGTCCGTCCCCTCGACCGGTGCGGCGCACCCGCACCGCCTGCGTGCATGGTGCCACTCTCCGTGGCCCCGATGCAGTCCCACTCCACCCGATCGGCCCCGGACGGGTGCACTGCTGGTACACAGGTGGTATGCGAGCAGTGGTGCAGAGGGTGGACGGCGCGAGCGTCGTCGTGGGTGGCGAGACCGTCGGCGAGATCGTCGGCGAAGGACTGTGCGTGCTGGTGGGGGTGACCCACGACGACACGCCGGAGAAGGCGGCCGTACTGGCCCGCAAGCTGTGGTCGGTGCGGATCCTGGAGGCGGAGAAGTCCTGCAGCGACGTGAACGCGCCGCTGCTGGTGATCTCCCAGTTCACGCTCTACGGCGACGCCCGCAAGGGACGGCGCCCCACGTGGAACGCGGCGGCGCCGGGCCCGGTGGCCGAGCCGCTGGTCGACGAGGTCGTGGCACAGCTGCGCGCGCTGGGCGCGACGGTGGAGACGGGCCGGTTCGGCGCGGACATGCGGGTCTCGCTGACCAACCACGGCCCGTTCACCATCGTCATCGACGTCTAGGCCCTGCCCGGGCGGACAGGACCCGGCGCCCGGCGGTCACGGCGCTACGACGACCTCCTGCGCGGCGGCGGTCTTCCCGACCAGCAGCGGGGCGTCGACGGGCACGTTCCGCTTGACCAGCGCGAGGGCGATCGGGCCCAGCTCGTGGTGGCGGACGGCGGTGGTCACGAAGCCCAGCTGGCGGCCCTCCTCCCCGTCGGCGGCGAGCCGGACCGGTGCGCCGTGGGCCGGGAGGACCACCTCGGAGCCGTCCAGGTGCAGGAAGACCAGGCGGCGCGGGGGCTTGCCCAGGTTGTGGACGCGGGCCACCGTCTCCTGGCCGCGGTAGCAGCCCTTCTGCAGGTGCACGGCGGTGCCGATCCAGCCCAGCTCGTGCGGGATGGTCCGGTGGTCGGTCTCCTGGCCGAGCCGCGGCCGGTGCGCCTCGACGCGCAGGGCCTCGTAGGCGAGGAGGCCGGCGGCCGGGCCGTGCGAGGCGGCGAAGGACTCCAGCTCGGCGCGGGGCAGGAAGACGTCACGGCCGTGCGCGGTCTCGCGTACGACGTGCTCCTTGGCGACCTCGGCGATGGAGCCGGCCGGCAGGTGCACGACCGCGAACTCCGCGGTGCGGTCGGCCACTTCGACGCGGTAGAAGAACTTCATGGACTCCAGGTAGGCGATCAGCTCGCCCTCGGTGCCCGGCTCCACGTGCACCCACGTGGTCTCGCCGTCGTCGACGAGGTAGAGCGCGTGCTCGATGTGGCCGTTCGCGGAGAGGATCAGCGCCTCGGTGGCCTGCCCGGCCGGCAGCTCGGTCACGTGCTGGGTGATCAGCAGGTGCAGCCAGCTCAGCCGCTCCGGTCCGGTGACGGTGAGGACCCCGCGGTGCGAGAGGTCGACGAAGCCGCGCCCGTCCGCGAGGGCGCGCTGTTCGCCGTACAGCTCGCCGTAGTGGGCGGCGACGCCCTCGTCGCGGCCTTCGGCCTGCACGGCGCCGGGGAGATGGAGCAAGGGGCTGCTGGTCATGGGACCAAGCGTACGACCCTGCTACGCCTGGGCGGCACGCTGTTCGGCCGCGCACTTCTTGCACAGGCCGAAGATCGCGAAGTGCTTCATGTCGGTCTCGAAACCGAAGGTGGTGCGGAGCTTCGCCGTGAACTCGGCGGCGACGTCCACGTCCGCCTCGATGACGTCGCCGCAGTCGCGGCAGACCAGGTGGATGTGGTGGTGCCGGTCGGCGAGGTGATAGGTGGGGGCCCCGTGCCCGAGGTGGGCGTGCGAGACCAGCTTGAGCTCCTCCAGGAGCTCCAGGGTGCGGTAGACCGTGGAGATGTTGACCCCGGAGGCGGTCTTGCGCACCTCGACGAGGATCTCGTCCGGAGTCGCGTGCTCCAGTGCGTCGACCGCTTCCAGCACGAGCTGGCGCTGCGGTGTCAGCCGGTATCCGCGCTGCCGCAGGTCGCTCTTCCAGTCGGTGCCGGGTGTTCCTTCGGTGCTCTCGGTGCTCACCACTCCGCCAGTGTATGTGTGCGAAGGGGACCGCGGTCGAGCCCGCGGTCCCCTTTCGTGCACAGCCTGTGGACGCTGCCTCGGCGCTCGGCGCTCAGCGGAAGAAGGCGATGCCGTCGTCCGGCATGTCCGGGAGGTTGCGCGCCATCTCGGCGACCTCCTCGGGCGTGACGACCTTCTTGAGCTGGGCCGACATGTACGGACGCAGCTCGACGTCCGGGGTGGCCTTCTCGCCGACCCACATGAGGTCGCTCTTCACGTAGCCGTAGAGCCGCTTGCCGCCGCTGTACGGGCCGGAGGCCGCGGTGCGGGCGACCGCGTCGGTGGCCAGGTCGATCTGGGGCTTCTGGTCGGCGAGCTCGCCGTACCAGACCTCGACGACGCCCTGGTCGCGGACCATGACGATCTCGACCTTGCGGTCCTTGTCGATGCGCCAGTAACCGGACTCGGACTCCAGCGGCCGGACCTTGTTGCCCTCGGCGTCGAGGACCCAGCTGTGGGAGGTGTACTCCAGGAAGTCCCGGCCGTCGTGGCTGAAGACGACCTCCTGGCCGAAGTTGCACTTCTCCTCACCCGGGAAGTCGAAGACGCCCGCGCCCTCCCAGGTACCGAGGAGGAAGGCGAGGGGGACGAGGCCCGGGTTCAGGTCGGACGGGATCTGGATCATGAATGGCTGCTCAGGCGATCTGTGGGAGGGGTTCCGGGGCGGTCTGCCGAGCCGATGCTCAGCGCTGACCCTGGTACAGCTTCTTGACGGCCAGGCCGGTGAAGGCCATGACGCCGACGCAGACCAGGACCAGCAGGGAGGTGAAGACTGCCTCAAGCACGGGGTGCTCCTCGGAATCGTTTCGGGGCTGTACGGGGCCGGTCCCCAAGCCTACTGGCCCGGGGACCGGCGCACGGTGTGAGGTGGGCCGTACCGGTCTGCCCCGGCGGCCGGCCCGGCCGTCAGCTCAGCAGCTGGCTCTGCAGGATCACGCTCTGGTGGAAGGGGACGGGGGCCACCTCGCCCTTGCGGGTCTGGATGACCATGCCCAGGACATCACCCGACTGGAGGCACCCGACCTTGGTCTGCTCGTCCCCGAGAACGGGCTTCACCTCCTGGTACACGCTGACCTCGCTCTGGCCGGCCATGCCCGAACCCGGGAAGCGCAAGGGGACGATGGCGCTCTGCGTGGTCTTGACCCCGGTCCAGACGTCGTCCAGCTCCAGGGCCGAGACGCCGTTCAGCCGTGCGTTGGTGTCACAGCCCTTGAAGGCGTCCACGAAACCCGACGCGTGGAAGCGCAGCAGGTAGACATGCGTACGAGTGCCGTCCGGCATCGTCCAGCCCCGGCCGGTGATCTGGCGCAGCCCGTCCCATTCGAGGGACTGCTTCAGCTTCTCGCGCACGTCGGGCGCGTACTCCTCCAGGAAGACGTCGGCCGACACCGCCCCGTCCTTGTCCGCCTTGACCGCGTCGTCGGCCTTGGCGTCCTCGGGAGCGGGCAGGAGCAGGCCGGTGAGCTGCGCGTAGTGCGTCTCGTCCTTGTTGTCCGGGCCCTGGGCCAGGGGGGCGCCCGCGGGCAGCGCCGGCTGCGACAGCGCCGGGAACGTCCAGCGGCCGTCGTCCGCCGTGGAGAGGCCCGGGATGCGGGTGCGCTCGGGCTGGGTGATCCCGTACGCGACCCCCGCGCCGACGACGGCGAAGACGGCGACGGCGGCGGTCCAGCGCAGTGCGGCGAACAGGCGTCGCCGGTCCTTGGGCGCGATCGGCGCGGCCTCCGGGGCGGGGGCGTCCGAGGCCGCGGCGGCCTCGGGACCCTCCGGGGCCGCGGCGGCCTCGGGGCTCTCCGGGACCGCGGCGGCCTCGGGGCTCTCCGGCGTCTGCGGGGCCGGCCCGGCAGTGGGCCCGGGCACGGGCTCGGCCTCGGGCCCGTTCTCACGGCCGGGCTCGTTGCCGGTGGTGGTCTGCTCGCTCACACGGACTCCCCGGGGGACTTGAGGTGGTTCAGCTGCTCCTTGAACAGGCCCGCGGCATCGCTCGCGTGGAAACCCGGGGACCACCCGTAGGTCCGGTAGGTCACCAGCACGTCTCCCTCGAGGGCCACACATTCGAGGGTGGCGATCTCCTGCTTCTTGCCGTCGACTGCGGAGCCGCGCGCGCACTTGGCGTCGGGGAAACCGTCCACCTTGGGCGCCTGACCGTCGACCGCGGTGAGTTCGAGGATCTTCTTGGCGAACTCGGCGAACTTCCCCAGTTCCTTGGGGTCCGCCTGCATGAGCTGGATCTCGGAGACCATCGCTCCGCCGCCGTTGCCCCGGGCGTAGCTGCGCCCGGCCAGGCCCTTGAGCTTCAGATCCGCCAGTGCCCTGTCCCGCGCCTCGCGGTCACCGGTGGACAGTCCCGAGTGGTCGTCCTTGAAGGCCTGCACCGCCCGCTCGCCCGAAACGAAGTAGTCGTTGCCCTCGGCGTCGATGTCGGGGCCGGGCCAGTAGCCCGTGGACAGCGGCAGCAGCTTGGCCTTGAGCTCGGCCGCCGGCACGGGCGGGACCGGGGCGGGAGAGCCGGTGGGCGCACCCTCCGCCATCCAGTACCGCGTCGGCGCGGTCCGCTCGGCATCGTCGAGCACGGCGGAGCCCCACAGGCCACCGCCCACGAGGACGACGACGCCCACGGCCGCCGCCACCAGCCTGACCGCCCTGGTCTTCACCCTGCGCGAGGGCCCGGTGGCGTCCCGGGCGGCCTCGGCGGCCACCCCGACGACGTCCGGCACGGCGTCCGCGACGGCTCCGGTCTCGTTCTCCCGCTCGCTCACAGCCGCTCCATCTGCCGCTTGGCCAGGTCGGCGACGACCTTCTCGTCGACCTCGCCGCGGTTGTTCACGTAGGTGATGTGCATGACGATGTCGCCGCGGCGAACCAACGCGGTGCCCCGCCGGACCGGGAGGTAACCGGCCTTCTCACTCGCCTCGGAATTGATCCACAGGTGGCCGAAGTCCGCGGGAACACCCGGAACCTCACTGCCCGCGTTGCCCGCGTGCTTCGTGGTCGGCATGTAGTCCTGCACCCCCGACTGGAACCTCCCGGCCCCGTCCCGGTTCTGGAACTGGAGCAGCCGGATCTCGACGAAGTTCGTGAGGTCCTCGGACCACCGCACGGTGGCGATCCTGCGCACGTTCTGCCGGATGACGGAGCCGACCCCCGCGGGAGGGTTCGCGAAGAAGTCCGCGGCGAACGCGTCCGGGGACTGGGCGCCCGAGAAAGCGACGGTCGCGCCCGCGGGGGCCTCCAGCAGCTTCGCGACGAGGTCCTCGTCCGCCTTGTGCCAGCGGTTGGCGTTGATCGAGCGCGTGCTCGTCGCGTCGTTCACCGCCAGCGGCTTCGGGGCGGCGATGTCCTGCTGGGCCAGGGGCGGCAGCGGGGTGGGCTCGCGGTGGTACTGGACCGCGTAGCCGGTGATCGTCCCGGCGAGGACGCCGAGTACGGCCGCGCCCGCGATCAGGAGGGTGGTGCGACCCATCCGGCGGCGCGGGGTCGAAGTGTCCGGCTCCGGTGCGCTCTCCTCCCCTTTCGGCTGCTCAGGGATGGTCTGTTCGTGTTCCAAAGGAGTCCCCCACAAAACCGGCGGCGCAGGCTGGATACCCGCGCGTACCCCTTGACGCGCACCGGAGGGGAGCAGTTGTACGAACGTAGATCACGTTCTCGTCTCGTGAGGTTTCAATCCTCGTGACGCCGCTTTCCGTCCAGTTCGTCCCACCACTCGTCGGACTTCGGATCGCCCGAGGGGTCGTCCCACCAGCGGTCGTCCGGGCCGCGCCGGTTCGCGATCATCGCGGCCACCGGCGGGATGACCATGGCGACCACGCACAGCGCGACCGCGGCCTCGACCGACAGCAGGCGCACGAAGGTCCAGGCGGAGACGAAGAGGACCAGGCATCCGCCCATCAGCAGGAAATAGGCGCGCCGGCGCCGGGCGTACATGACTCCAGCGTAGAGCGGGCGGGCGCGAACACAAGGCGGACGGCGCGAAGGGCCGCACCCCGTTCCAGTGGCGTCCAACCCCCTGGGGTGCGGCCCTCCGGCCGATCTGTCGAGCGATCACACGTGCGGTGCTCAGACCGCGATCGCCACGTCCGTCACACCGCCGGCCTCGGCGACCACGACGGCACGGTCCGCCTGGGCACCCGGGACGAGCGCCCGCAGCGTCCAGGTGCCGGGCGCGGCGTAGAAGCGGAACTGTCCTGTCGCCGAGGTCGGGACCTCGGCGGTGAACTCGCCGCCGCCGTCCAGCAGCCGCACGTAACCGCTGATGGGCTCGCCGCCCTTGGTCACCTGGCCCTGGATCGCGGTCTCACCGGGCTTGAGCGTCGCGAGGTCGGGCCCGCCGATCTGTGCTCCACACATGTTCTCTGTCCTGTCCTAGAGAGGTCGTACTACGGGGCGTCGCGTGCCCGGGATTACTTGTTGGCGCCGAGCTCGATCGGCACGCCGACGAGCGAGCCGTACTCGGTCCAGGAGCCGTCGTAGTTCTTGACGTTCGTCTGGCCCAGGATCTGGTGCAGCACGAGCCACGTGAGCGCGGAGCGCTCACCGATGCGGCAGTAGGCGATGGTGTCCTTCGACAGGTCGACGCCCTCGGCCTCGTAGAGGGCCTTGAGCTCCTCGTCGGACTTGAAGGTGCCGTCGTCGTTGGCGTTCTTCGACCACGGGATGTTGCGGGCGCTCGGCACGTGGCCGGGGCGCTGCGACTGCTCCTGCGGGAGGTGCGCCGGGGCGAGCAGCTTGCCCGAGAACTCGTCGGGCGAGCGGACGTCGACCAGGTTCAGGTTGCCGATCGCGGCCACGACGTCGTCGCGGAAGGCGCGGATGGAGGTGTCCTGGGCCTTGGCCTTGTACTCGGTGGCCGGGCGGCTCGGGACGTCCTTGCCGTCGACCAGGTCGCGCGAGTCGAGCTCCCACTTCTTGCGGCCGCCGTCGAGGAGCTTCACGTCCTGGTGGCCGTAGAGCTTGAAGTACCAGAAGGCGTAGGACGCGAACCAGTTGTTGTTGCCGCCGTAGAGGACGACGGTGTCGTCGTTGGAGATGCCCTTGGCGGAGAGCAGCTTCTCGAAGCCCTCCTGGTCCACGAAGTCACGGCGGACCGGGTCCTGGAGGTCCTGCTTCCAGTCGATCCGGACGGCGTTCTTGATGTGGTTCTTGTCGTAGGCGGACGTGTCCTCGTCCACCTCGACGACGACGACGTTCGCGTCGTTCAGGTGGGCCTCGACCCAGTCGGCGTCTACGAGGACGTCGCTGCGGCTCATGATGTTCTCCTCCGGGGCAGTGTGCGGCGGGGTGGTGCGGGTGACGCGTGCTGCGTGCCGACGGGTGCGCTCCGGACCCTGCGCGGGGAGGCGTCAGGTGATCAGGAGGCGGGTGCGGTCACGCGGGAAGGGCCTTGGGGCCGTCGTCCGGCTGATGGAGCGGATGCGCTCACAGGTCACATGGATCGACAGAGCATGGCGGCGACGCGACACAGGTCTACTGCCCGTCGCTTCGTGAGGTCCGCCTGCTGATGCTTCATAGCCATGGATCGTAGGGACGAATCAGCCGCCCTGTCACCGGTGTGTCATATTCCGAGACAGGATCGTCCGGATAGTGGGATAAGAACTCCCCGGGCGGCCGCCGCGCCGCCCCCGGGAGCCGCCGTGCGGCCCGCCCATCTGCGGATCGGACCGCACTGTCTCACGATCCGGCCACCACCACGTTCGAACCGCCCAGCGTGAGGTGCACACCGGACTCGTCCGAGGTCAGGGCCGAGAGGTGGAGCCCGGCCGGCATGCCCACCTCCAGGTTGCGCTCGAAGTCGGTCTTCTTGCGGATCAGCTTCTCGACGCCGGGTATGCCCGAGCCCGGCACCTCGTCGGCGTGCACCCGGACGAGCTTGGAGCCCTTTCCGTCCGGCGCGTCCACGAGGGAGATCGTCGACACCACGCTGTGCGTCACGGTCTTGCCGAGCACGTCCACGGCCGCGGTGACCTTCACCTTGCCGGGCGCCCCGCCGTAGGTGAGGGTCGCACCGGTCTGCGAGGCCGCGGTCAGGTCCTCGTACGTGATGCGCCCGGTGCCCTCGGCCCGCTCGGCGGTGCCGCCGCTGTAGTCGCCGTTCAGCTTCACGCTGCGGAAGCTCGCGTCGAGCTCCGAGAGCCGCGTCTTGCGGCCCTCGGCGACCACCTCGACGCCTCTGAGCTTCAGGTCGACCTGGTCCAGCTCGTGACTGAACGCCTGGGTCAGGAAGGGGAATCCGCGGATCTCCACTTCCGAGCTGCCGGCCAGGCCCTGGCGGGCCTGGATCTTGTCGGCCAGCTGGTTCTCGACGTAGCCGGCGGCCCATCGGTCCACGCCGGCGAAGATCGCCCCCAGCACCACTCCGATGATCACAACGATCCGCAGAGCACGCACGTGCCCTCCCCCTACTAGTCGGTACGAGCGATCTAGTGGACCATGTGCGCCCGTCAGCGGAACGTCAGCCCACCACCCGGCCGATCAGGTACACGGCGGGAGCGGCCGCCGCGAGCGGCAGCGCGACACCGGCCGTCATGTGCACGAACTTCGACGGGTAGTCGTACGCCGCCACGCGCAGCCCGATCAGCGCGCACGCCCCGCAGACCAGGCCGATCAGCGCCCCGCCCACCCCGACGGAGGTCAGTCCGCCGACCGCGATGCCCGCGCCGGCGGCCGCGGCCAGCGAGACGCCGACCGAGGGAGCGGTGGGCAGCGGCAGCGCACGGGCGAAGACGGCGACCGCCACGGCGGCCGCGCCGACGCTGACGGCGGCGGAACCGGCCGCCAGGTAGCCGGCGCAGATGATGGCGAGGGCGGCCGAGGCCACCGAGGCCATCAGCCCGTACATCCGCTCGTCGGGATCCGCGTGGCTGCGCAGCTGGAGGACCAGGGTGAGCAGCACCCAGGCGCCGAGGGTGCCGACGATCGCGCCGGGGCCGTACGTACGGTCCACCGCGAGCACGGCCACGTCGGCGACCACGGCTCCGGCGAAGGCGAGCGCGATGCCCTGGCGGGCCGGCCACATCCCGTTGAGGCGGAACCAGCCGGCCGCGGTGAGCGCCTGCAGGGCGATCAGCGGCACGAGCAGGGCGTACTGCCCGAGGGCGGCGGCCACGGCGAGCAGCAGGCCCAGGGCGGCGGTCAGTATGGCCGACTGCGGACCGGGGTCGATGATCGGCGACCGGCCTTCGGCGCGGGCCTGGGCCGGGTCGACGGCGCGCAGGGTGTTCCCGGCGAGGGTGGGCGGGGACCAGGCGGTGACCTCCACCGCTTCGGCGCCGTCCTCGGCCGGGTCCGGGGTCGGGTCCGGAGCCGCGGCTGACTGGGGCGGCAGGTAGGCGGTCTGCTCGGCGGCGACCTCGGCCCCGGCCTCGTCCATGCGCTCCGGGCCGGGCACCGGCGCCAGGTACGCGGTCTCCTCGACGGAGGCCTGGGACTGCGCGGGACCGGGGTACGGCGGGAGATAGGCGGTCTGCTCGGCGGCCGCGGCGGGCATCCCCGCGCCCTGGCCGTCCTGGGACCAGTCCTGGGCGGCCGGTGCCGGGGCCTGCGCCTCGTCCCGGAACCAGCCCTCCGGAGCCACGGGCTGCTGCGCCTGGCCGGTGTACGGCGGCAGGTAGGCCGTCTGCTCGGCGGCCTCCTGCGCGGGACCGGGGTACGGCGGCAGGTAGGCGGTCTGCTCGGCGGCCGCGGCGGGCATCCCCGCGCCCTGACCGACCTGACCGACCTGACCGCCATGGCCGCCCTGGGACCAGTCCTGGACGGGAGCCGGAGCGGGCGTCTGGGCCTGGGCCGGGGCCTCGTCCCGGAACCAGCCCTCCGGAGCCACGGGCTGCTGCGCGGGCCCGCCGGCCGCCGGGTACTCGTACGACGCCGCGTAGGGATCGGCGGACCCGGCCACGGAAGCGTCCGGCCAGCCCCCGGCACCGGCACCGCCGGCCGGGGCCGGGGGCTGCGCCTGCTGCTGCGGCTGGGCGGCCGGCGCCTCGTCGCGGAACCAGCCCTCGGGCGCCACCGGCTGCCCCGGCACCGCGCCCGGCGCCGGGTACACCGGCTGGTGGCTGGTGTCCCAGGTGTCGGACTGCCAGGTCTGGGTCCCGTACGGGTCCTGCTGCTGCGCGTACTGGCGCCGCAGCTCCTCCTGCTCCTGCTGCTCGCGCTGTTCCCGCTGCTGCTGGTGTTCCTCAGGCGTGCTCATCGGCTCCCGCTCACCCACCCGCGAACGGGGGGAGCACCTCGACGGTGCCCCCCTCGGTCAGCAGGACGGCATCGTGCGGGCGCTTGCCCACAGGCTCGTCGTTCACGAGGAAGGAGCAGCGCAGCAGGACCCGGGTCAGCTCCCCGGGGTGGCGCTCCCGCACGGCGTCGAGCGCCTCGGCCAGTGTGCGCGCCGAGTACGGCTCCTCCGCCGTCTTGGCCGCGGCCTTGGCCGCCGCCCAGTAGCGGATGGTTCCGGTTGCCACTGCAGCTCCTATCGTCGGCTCTCTACCGTCGGCCTCCATGATGGCCCCTCCGGCCGTCCGCCCCGGCGTGCGCCGACGCGGCGCGTGTGCGCCGGGGCGGCCCCGCGTCACCGCCCGGCGGGCCGCCGATCCGGTGAAAACGGGGCATACGCAGGGCGCGGGCGTGGCAGAACCCACAAGAGGGGATGTCGAAGAGTGCTCGGCCGCGCACGGGCCGGTGGGCTATTCTGCTTGGCGAGAGGATCCGGGCAACGTTGCCCCCGGGTCCTTTTGTGCTTTCAGCGCGTTGAACGAACCGAGAACAGTGGTATCCATGCGGACCCCAGGGCGCGGGGACCGCAGGGGCGCCAGGCAAGACGTACGAAGCAGTACCGCGCACGTCCTCGACGGGACCGAGGAGGAACCGACGTGATGGACCAGCGAACCGTGCACCGTCCGACCCGGGCAGGCGGTCGGTCATGAGCTCTCTCCTGCTGCTCACCAACGCACTGCAGCCTTCCACCGAGGTGCTGCCCGCCCTCGGCCTGCTGCTGCACAACGTCCGGGTGGCCCCGGCCGAGGGCCCGGCCCTCGTGGACACCCCGGGTGCCGACGTCATCCTCGTGGACGGCCGCCGCGACCTGCCGCAGGTGCGGTCGCTGTGCCAGCTGCTCCGCTCCACGGGACCCGGCTGTCCGCTGATCCTCGTCGTCACCGAGGGCGGCCTCGCGGCCGTCACCGCCGACTGGGGCATCGACGACGTCCTCCTCGACACCGCCGGCCCGGCCGAGGTGGAGGCGCGGCTGCGGCTGGCCACGGGCCGTCAGCAGCTGGGCTCGGACGACTCCCCGATGGAGATCCGCAACGGCGACCTCTCGGTGGACGAGGCGACGTACTCCGCCAAGCTCAAGGGGCGGGTGCTGGACCTCACCTTCAAGGAGTTCGAGCTGCTCAAGTACCTCGCGCAGCACCCGGGCCGGGTCTTCACCCGCGCCCAGCTGCTGCAGGAGGTCTGGGGCTACGACTACTTCGGCGGCACCCGGACCGTGGACGTCCACGTACGGCGGCTGCGCGCCAAGCTCGGCCCCGAGCACGAGTCGCTGATCGGCACGGTCCGCAACGTCGGCTACCGCTTCGTCACGCCGGAGAAGGTCGAGCGGGCGGCGGCGGAGGCCGCGGCCCAGGCGGCGGCCAAGGCCGCGGCACAGGCCACCGCGCAGACGTCCGGGCAGCCGTCCGCGCAGTCGGCCCCGGCCGTCACCCGATCGGCGGAGGAGTCGGCGATCGTCCACTCGGCAGGACGGCCTGCCCAGAGGTAGGTCACCCCGCGTAGACTGCCGCGCGTGGCCAAGGTGACGCGGGATGACGTGGCACGACTTGCGGGTACGTCTACCGCCGTCGTGAGCTACGTCATCAACAACGGACCCCGGCCGGTCGCCCCGGCCACGCGCGAGCGTGTCCTCGCCGCGATCAAGGATCTGGGCTACCGCCCGGACCGGGTCGCCCAGGCGATGGCGTCGCGGCGCACCGACCTCATAGGCATGATCGTCCCCGATGCGCGCCAGCCGTTCTTCGCGGAGATGGCGCACGCGGTCGAGCAGGCCGCCGCCGAGCGCGGGAAGATGGTGCTCGTCGGCAACTCCGACTACCGCACCGAGCGCGAGGTCCACTACCTGCGGGCCTTCCTCGGCATGCGGGTCTCCGGCCTGATCCTGGTCAGCCAGGGCATGAGCGAGCAGGCCGCCAGCGAGATCGAGGCCTGGGACGCACGGGTGGTGCTGCTGCACGAGCGCCCGGAGGCGATCGACGACGTCGCCGTCGTCACGGACGACATCGGCGGCGCCCAGCTCGCCACCCGCCACCTGCTCGAACACGGGCACGAGTACGTCGCCTGCATCGGCGGCGTCGAGAACACCCCGTCCGTCGGCGACCCGGTCGCCGACCACGTCGAGGGCTGGCGGCGGGCCATGCAGGAGTCCGGCCGCTCGGTGGAGGGCCGGCTCATCGAGGCCCCGTACAACCGCTACGACGCGTACACGGTCGCCCTGGAGGTCCTGGCCCGGCCCGACCGCCCGACCGCCATCTTCTGCGCCACGGACGACCAGGCGATCGGTGTGCTGCGCGCGGCGCGCGAGCTGCGCATCGACGTGCCCGGGGAACTGGCCGTGGCCGGCTTCGACGACGTGAAGGAGGCGGCCCTCACGGACCCGCCGCTCACCACGATCGCCTCGGACCGCCCGGCGATGGCCCGCGCGGCGGTGGACCTCGTCCTGGACGACGGCCTGCGCGTGGCCGGCTCCCGCCGCGAACGCCTGAAGCAGTTCCCGTCGGCCCTGGTGATCCGCCGCTCCTGCGGCTGCCGCTAGCGGCGGGCGCCGGGCGGCGGAAGTCCCGGGCCTTATAAGGGGCATACAAGGTTCTGTCGGGCTTCTCAGGCCAGACTCAGGAAGCTCTCATCATCGGCGACCAGAGTCAGAGCCATGACCGACAGCTTCCGCCGCGAAGGCGAGTACCCCCAGGACCGCCCCACTCCGCACGCCCCGTTCGGCGAGGACTGGCAGCGCGGACGTGACCGGCTGGCGCAGGACACCTCGGCCGGGGCGTACCCGCCGCCGCCCTCGTACCCGCCCGCCGCACCCGGCTGGCACGAGGCGCACCAGCCGCCGGTCATCCGCGGCGAGACCGTCCCCGACGCCCGCCACGACGGCCCCGCCCACGCCGCCGCCCCCGCGCCCCGCGCGAAGCGGCCCGTGGCCCTGCTGGCGGCCGTCGCGCTCGCCGCGGCCCTGGTCGGCGGCGGCACCGCGGCCGCCGTCCAGCAGCTGATGGTCCACCAGGGCGGCGGCTCCGGCGGCGTCAACGGCACCAACGTCTCGCAGAGCACCGGCACGGGCACCGTCTCCGGCGTCGCCGAACAGGTCAGCCCCTCGGTCGTCCGCATCGACACCCGCACCGCGTCCGGCCAGGGCACCGGCTCCGGGATCGTCATCACCGCCGACGGTGAGATCGTCACCAACAACCACGTCGTGGACGGCGCCGCCGAGATCCAGGTGACGATGAGCGACGGCAAGAAGTACAAGGCCAAGATCGTCGGCACCGACCCCGACAAGGACCTGGCCCTCATCAAGCTCCAGGGGGCGAGCAGCCTCAAGCCCGCCAAGCTCGGCGACTCCGGCAACGTCAAGGTCGGCGACGAGGTCGTCGCCATCGGCTCCCCCGACGGCCTGACCGGCACCGTCACCAGCGGCATCGTCTCGGCGCTGAACCGCGAGGTGAAGGTGCCGAAGTCCGAGCAGCAGGCCCCGCAGGGCCGCCGGCAGGACGGCGGCAGCTGGCCCTTCTCCTTCGGCGGCCGCGAGTTCAACGGGGACACCGGCTCGGACACCACCTCGTACAAGGCCCTCCAGACCGACGCCTCCCTCAACCCCGGCAACTCCGGCGGCGCCCTGGTCAACATGAACGGCGAGATCGTGGGGATGCCCTCCGCGATCTACTCCCCCTCCTCCGGCGGCTCCGCCGCGGGCAGCGTCGGCCTCGGCTTCGCCATCCCGGTCAACACCGTCAAGGCCGACCTGGACTCCCTCCGCAAGGGCGGCCCCGGCGGCTCGGGCTCCTCCGGCACCGACGGCAACGGCAACGGCTCCACCGCCAACGGCTTCGGCACTTCCTTCTGACCGTCCGTGCGAGGCTGGAGACGCCGTCACCCGTCGGACTCCACGGCCGACCACCACCTCTGGGAGACCCATCCATGAATCCCGCCGAAGGCGAAGCGCGGATCCTCGTCGTCGACGACGAACCGGCCGTACGCGAGGCCCTGCGCCGCAGCCTCGCCTTCGAGGGGTACGCCGTGCAGACCGCCGTCGACGGGCTCGACGCCCTCGACCGGGCGGCCTCGTACTCCCCCGACCTGATCGTCCTGGACATCCAGATGCCCCGGATGGACGGGCTGACCGCGGCCCGCCGGCTGCGCGCCGCCGGCAGCGTCACGCCGGTGCTGATGCTCACCGCCCGCGACACCGTCGGCGACCGCGTCACCGGCCTCGACGCGGGCGCCGACGACTACCTCGTCAAGCCCTTCGAGCTCGACGAGCTCTTCGCCCGCGTCCGCGCCCTGCTGCGCCGCAGCTCCTACGCGGCCCCGCAGGCCGGCGGCGAGAGCCACGAGGACGCCCTGACCTTCGGCGACCTGCGCATGGACCTCGCGACCCGCGAGGTCACCCGGGGCGGGCGCCCGGTGGAGCTGACCCGTACGGAGTTCACGCTGCTGGAGATGTTCCTCGCGCACCCGCGCCAGGTCCTGACCCGCGAGCAGATCCTCAAGACCGTCTGGGGCTTCGACTTCGAGCCCAGCTCCAATTCCCTGGACGTGTACGTGATGTACCTGCGCCGCAAGACCGAGGCGGGCGGCGAGCCCCGCCTCGTCCACACCGTGCGCGGGGTGGGCTACGTCCTGCGCGCCGGCGAGAGCGGGCCGGAGTGAGCCCGACCGCCAGGTTCCGCGCGCTCCCGCTGCGCTCCCGGCTGGCCCTGCTCGTCACGGTGGCGGTGGCCCTGGCCGTCGCCGCCGTGGCCGCCGTGTCGTGGGTGATGGTGCGTGCCCAGCTGCGCGACCAGCTGGACAGCTCGCTGCGCGCCACCAACGCGGAGGCCCAGGCCAACCAGGTGTTCCGGGCGCTCGGCTGCGTCTCCGGCAACGCCCTGCCGGAGCGGCCCGCGAACAACCTCAGCGCCCAGGTGCAGATCGTGCTGCCCGACGGCGGCCACTGCTGGGTCGACGGCAAGGGCACCCTGCCGGTCAGCTCCACCGACCTCGAAGTCGCCCAGCGGCGGCGCGGAGCCGCCCTCTACGACGCGACCACCTCCGACGGGGTGAGCGTCCGCGTCTACACCCAGCCCGCCCTCCTCGACGGGCGGGCCGCCGCGCTGTCCGTCGCCAAGCCGCTCGCCGACATCGACAAGCCCCTGTCCACCCTGGCCTGGATCCTGCTGTTCGTCTGCGGCGTCGGGGTCGTCGGCGCGGGTGCGGCCGGCCTGTGGGTGGCCCGTACGGGACTGCGGCCCGTCGACGAACTGACCGACGCCGTCGAGCACATCGCCCGCACCGAGGACCTCACCGTACGGATCCCCGACGAGGGCGACGACGAGATCGCCCGCCTGTCGCGGTCCTTCAACTCGATGACGGCGGCCCTCGCCTCCTCCCAGGACCGGCAGGCCCAGCTGATCGCCGACGCCGGACACGAGCTGCGCACCCCGCTGACCTCGCTGCGCACCAACATCGAGCTGCTCGCCCGCAGTGAGGAGACCGGCCGGGCCATCCCGCCCGACGACCGGCGGGAGCTGCTGGCCTCGGTCAAGGCGCAGATGACGGAACTGGCCTCGCTGATCGGCGACCTCCAGGAGCTGTCCCGGCCGGACGCGGCCTCGCCCGGCCCGCTCCAGGTGGTCGCCCTGCACGAGATCACCGGGGCCGCGCTGTCCCGGGCCCGGCTGCGCGGTCCGGAGCTCCGCTTCGACTCGGACCTGGCGCCCTGGTACGTACGGGGCGAGGCGGCCGCGCTGGAGCGGGCGGTGGTCAACGTCCTCGACAACGCGGTGAAGTTCAGCCCGCCGGGCGGCGCGGTCGAGGTGACGCTGCGGGCCGGCGAGCTGACCGTACGGGACCACGGGCCGGGCATCCCGGCCGAGGACCTGCCGCACGTCTTCGAGCGCTTCTGGCGGTCCCCGTCGGCCCGCGCCCTGCCCGGCAGCGGGCTGGGCCTGTCGATCGTGGCCCGTACGGCGGCACGCGCGGGCGGCAGCGCCGAGCTGCGGGCGGCGGCCGACGGCGGCCCGGGCACGGAGGCGGTGCTCCGCATCCCGGGGGCGCCGACCCCGCCGCCCTCCGAGCCGTCAGTTGTGCCGGATCAGTGAGGTGACCAGGCCGGAGCGGGTGTTCGGGAAGTCCATCGGGACGACGCCGAGCCCGGTCCGGCCGGCGAGTTCACCGCCGTCGACGAACGAGTGCACCTGCGGGTTGAGGCGGTCGGAGTTCCAGCGCGGCGGCATGTAGGCCGCGGTGCTGACGTAGTTCACGAAGAGCTTGCCGGGCTGCTGGACGGCCTTGCGGAAGTGGTTCTCGATGCGGCCCCGCTTCGCGAAGGGCTCGGTGTTGTAGTCGTCCTGGATGTCGAAGACGTTGCCGTCGCCGTAGCGCAGGCCGGGCAGGCCGCCGTTGTCGGCGAGGAGCACGACCTTCCCGCGGGCCTGGCCGAGGGCGGGCAGGGTGTCGGCGATCCGGAACAGGGGCCGCCAGCCGCGGTTGTCCAGGTAGTCGTCGAAGACGGCGCGGAAGGTGGCGTCGCTGTCGGTGGAGTACTCCTGCTTCAGGCGCATCAGGACGGTCTCGGAGGGGTGCGCCGCGAGGAAGTTCCAGCAGGCCACGAGGACGTCCCCGAACATCAGGTCCTGGAAGAAGGCCGCGTGGTGGATCGCGAAGGACCCGCCCGTGACCCGGCAGCGGACGTCGAGGAAGCGGATGCCGGAGTCGAGCTGCTGGGCGATCGAGGTGTTCTGGCAGGCGACGTAGAGGCCGCCCTTGGTGGCGCCGGAGTCGTGGGTGCCGGGGATGGTCATCCGCTGCAGGGCGGTGGAGTCCCCGAGTCCGGCCATCCAGTCCTGGGTGCCGAGGGCCGCGGCCGAGGCCGGAGCCGTCCCCGCTGCGCCCAGTCCCAGCGCCGTGCCCGCGGCCAGCGCTCCGGCCAGGAAGGCCCGTCTGCCCACGCCCGCGCCGCTGCCCAGCCCGATGTCCACGCCCATGCCCGCCCCTTTGCCGACCCGGTGATGGCAACGGATTATGGCGTGGACACCTCAAAATAGGTACCCGTCGGTAGGGATCGGTCTGCGGCCCGCACCCGACCTCGACCAGGGGTGGACCCCCCGGCCTCAGCCTTCGAGCAACTCCACCATCGTCCGCAGCCCCTGGACGATCTCCCGGCCGTTCGGCGCACCCTCCGGATCGGTCAGACACTGGACCATCACCCCGGTCAGCAGCGCGAGGTGCACCGACCCGAGGGCCCGTACGTCCCCCTCGGCGACCGCCTCCTGAGGCACCCCGCGCAGCTGGGCGGCCACCATGGGCCGGGACTTTCGCTGCTCCTCGGCCAGGATCGCGAGCAGCTCGGGCGAGGACTGCGCGTGCACGAAGGCCTCGACGTTGGCGGTCCAGAGCCAGCGCATGTCGGCGAAGTCCTGGATCTTGCGGTCCCAGGTGTCGGCGTACCGCTCCGCGGCGGTGTCCCCCTGCCCGGTGAGCCGGCCGGACCCGGCGGCCCATTCGTCCATGGCGGCGAAGAGCGCCTGGTTGAGCAGCGCCTCCCGGGATCCGAAGTGGTAGCCGATCGCGGCCATGCTCACCTGCGCCGCCGAGGCGATGTCGCGCACGGTCGTGCGCAGGTACCCCTTCTCCTCCAGGCAGCGGCGCGCTCCGGCCAGCAGGTCCTCGCGATTTCCCATGCCGGGATCGTATCCGCGCAGGCTTTTGGGCAAGCGCGCTACACAATCGTATTGCGCGCTTGCCCAAATCCTGGCAGGGTGAAGCCATTGGAAGATCCACGGGCCCACGGGAGGCACGAGCCATGCGCCACGAGCTGAAGATCGACGACCGGACCCTCTCCTACCTGGACTTCGGCGGCCCCGGCCGCCCGCTCCTCGCCCTGCACGGGGGCATGGCCGAAGCCCTCGCCTTCACGGGACTCGCCGCCGCCCTCGGCGACGGCTGGCGGGTCATCGCCCCCGACCAGCGCGGCCACGGCGAGTCCGGCCGGGCGCCCGACTACCGCCGCGAGGGCTACGTCTCCGACGCCGTCGCCCTCCTCGACCACCTGGGCCTCGACGCCCCCGTGGCGCTCCTCGGCCACTCCCTCGGCGGGCTCAACGCCTACCACCTGGCCGCCGCCCACCCCGACCGGATCTCCGTGCTCATCGGCGTGGACGCCACCGTCGAGATCCGCATCCCCACGGGACCGAACTGGTGGGACTTCCTCAACGGCCTCCCGTACACCGCCCCCACCCGCGAGGAACTCCTCGCCGCCGCCGGACCGGCCGCCCCCTTCATCGCCGACGGACTGCGCCCCCTCCCGGACGGCAGCGGCTGGCGCCTGGCCTACCACCCGCAGGACATGCTCGACTCCATCCGGGCGTGCGGCGGCGACCACTGGGACACCTGGCTCGCGAGCACCTGCCCGGCGCTGCTCATCCACGGCACCCGCAGCCAGGCGCTCACCCGGGCCACCGCCGACGCGATGGTCGCCCGGCGCCCGAAGACCTCGTACACCCCCCTCGACGGCGACCACTTCGTGCCGTTCACGGACCCGGAGGGCTTCCACAAGGCCGTCGCCACCTACCTGGCGACCCTCTGACCCTTCCGGAGCGGGGGAAAGCCGAAGGGGCGGCGGGCCGATGGCCCGCCGCCCCTTCGGGGGTACCGCACGCGGTGTTACTTGATGACGGTGATCCGGTCCGCCGCCGGCACGGCGATCGGGGCGGCCGCCGAGGAGTTGTTCATCAGGTAGGCGTTGAAGCAGTCCAGGTCGGACGCGCCCACCAGCTTGTTCTTGTGCTCCTTCAGGACGGTGAAGCCGTCACCGCCGCCCGCGAGGAACTCGTTCATCGCGACCCGGTAGGTCTTGGCGGGGTCGATCGCCGCGCCGTTCAGCTTCACCGAGTCCACGACGATGCGGTCCACGCCCGTCTTCGTCAGGTCCAGGGTGTACGTGAAGCCCTTCGACACCTGAAGGATCTTCGGGTTCGCACCGTTGACCGGGCCGCTGACCTGCTGCTGCAGCGCGGTGACCAGCTGGGCGCCGGTCAGGTCCACGATGTTCATCATGTTGGTGAACGGCTGCACCGTGAAGGACTCGCCGTACGTCACCACGCCGTCGCCCTCGTCACCCGAGGCCTTGTAGGCGAGGTCCGAGCGGATGCCGCCCGGGTTCATGATGGCCAGCTGCGCGCCGCCCTTGTCGGCCGGGGCCAGCGCCTCGAGCTGCGCGTCGGCGATCAGGTCGCCGAGCGGCTTCTCGGGAGCCTCGGAACCGCGGCCCGGGATGTCGGCCGCGATGAAGCCCTGCGGGCGGTTGGCGATCGGGGCCGCGAGGGTCTTCCAGCGGTCGATCAGCTCGGTCATGTCCGGGGCCTTGGGCTGCTCCCGGGTGACGACCTTGTTGACCGGCTTGGGCGAGGTGACCGGCGTACGGACGATGTCCTTGGTCTGCCGGTCGTAGGTGAGGGTGGTGTCCGTGAACAGGCGGCCGATGGAGGCGGCCGAGGTCACCGTGCGCGGGTTGCCCGCCGGGTCCGGGATGTTGCAGGCGTAGGCCTGGTGCGTGTGACCGGTGACCAGCGCGTCGACCTTCGCGTCCACGTTCTTGGCGATGTCCACGATCGCGCCCGAGATGCCGGCGCCGGCGCCCGGGACGTTGCAGTCGTAGTTGTAGGCGCCGTTCGCGGGCAGACCGCCCTCGTGGATGAGCGCGACGATCGACTTCACGCCCTGCTTGTTCAGCTCGGCGGCGTACTTGTTGATCGTCTCGATCTCGTCGCCGAACTTCAGGCCCTTGACGCCCTCGGCGGTCACGACGTCCGGAGTGCCCTCCAGGGTGACGCCGATGAAGCCGATCTTCACGTCGCCCTTCTTCCACACGAAGGTGGGCGACATCAGCGGACGCTTGGTCTTCTCGTCGGTGACGTTCGCGGCGAGGTACTGGAACTGGGAGCCGGTGAACTCCTTGCCGAACTCGTAGCAGCCCTCGACCGGGTGGCAGCCGCCGTACGCCATGCGCCGCAGCTCGGTCTTGCCCTCGTCGAACTCGTGGTTGCCGACGCTGGTGACGTCCAGGTCGAGCTTGTTGAGCGCCTCGATGGACGGCTCGTCGTGGAAGAGACCGGACAGCATCGGGCTGCCGCCGATCATGTCACCGGCCGCCGCGGTGACGGAGTACTCGTGGCCCTTGCGGGCCTCGCGCAGGCTGGTCGCGAGGTACTCGACCCCGCCCGCGGGTATGGCCTTGGTGGTGCCGTCGGCCTGACGTTCGGTCACGGTGCCGGACGAGCCCTGCGGGGGCTCCAGCGTGCCGTGGAAGTCGTTGAACGACAGCATCTGCACGTCGACGGTCCGGCTCTTGGCCGTACCGCCACCACTCGCGGCACCGGCCGGCAGTGCGGCGGCGACCATGGCCCCGGCCCCGGCCGTGACGGCGAGGGCGGCGAAGGTCAACCGGCGGTTTCGGCGGTGCCGTTGTGGCGTCGCTGACATTTAGTCCCCTTTGTGGACAGCGATACTGCTTGGGAGGTCCGGGGAAGCCTATGGTCAACGCGCGTAGCTCTACCAGGGGGTAACGGGTATCGCGTTGGTTACGCGCAGAAGACGGACAGACCCCGCGCCCGCACTCCGCCCGCCGCCCGCCGCGGTCGTAGGCTCGTGCCATGACTGAGGCAGCAGCGGCCGTGGAGCCGGGACGGCAGATTCAGAGCATCGACGAGCTGACGGAGGAACAGGCCGGGGCCGTACTCGACCTGATCGAGGACGCGGCGCGTACGGACGGCACCACCGCCGTGTCCGAGCAGGGACGGCTCCAGCTGCGCGGCGGACCCCGCGCGGGGATCCGGCACTTCCTGCTCACCGAGGGGGACCGGCTCGCCGGATACGGACAACTGGAGGACACCGACCCGGTGGAGGCCCCCGCCGCCGAGCTCGTGGTGCACCCGGCCCTGCGCGGCCGCGGCCACGGGCGGGCGATGGGCACGGCCCTGCTCGCCGCCTCCGGGAAGCGGCTGCGGGTGTGGGCCCACGGCGGCAAGTCGGCCGCCCGGCACCTCGCGCAGGTGCTCGGCCTGACCCTCTTCCGCGAGCTGCGCCAGCTGCGCCGGCCGCTGGCCGACACCGACCCGCTGCCGGAGGCGGCGCTCCCGCCCGGCGTGACCGTACGGACCTTCGTGCCCGGCACCGACGACGAGGCCTGGCTGGCCACCAACGCGGCCGCCTTCGCCCACCACCCCGAGCAGGGCTCGCTGACCCAGCGGGACCTGAGCGACCGGATCGCGCAGCCGTGGTTCGACGCCAAGGGCTTCTTCCTCGCGGAGCGCGACGGGGAGCTCGTCGGCTTCCACTGGACGAAGGTCCACGCGGCGGAGCAGCTGGGCGAGGTCTACGTGCTCGGCGTCCGCCCGGGCGCCCAGGGCGGCGGCCTCGGCAAGGCCCTCACCGCGATCGGCCTGCGCCACCTGGCGACCCAGGGCCTGCCGACGGCCATGCTCTACGTCGACGCCGACAACCCGGCCGCCCTCGCCGTCTACGAAGGCCTCGGCTTCACCACCCACGAGGTGGACCTGATGTACCGCACGGAAAGCTGACCGTCCCGGGCCCCGCCGGCACAATCCGGCCCCGCTTGGGGGCACCTCCCAGCGGTAGCTGGGGGAGCTTGAGGCGCGGGGCCCGGCGCGGCGCCCGGCGGGGCCCGGGGCACACCCGGCACGGCTGAGCCCCCGGCACGGGCGGGCGCACGCCCCGCCCCCGCCACCCCGCCGGGAGGCTACTCGTGCACCAGGCGGAGCCGGGAAGCCACACGCCATTAACCAGGCATTAAGACGCGCTTGCGACTCTCCCCCAATGCAGCCCCGACTCCGACTGACGGCCGACACTTCCGACGCGCCTGTCCTCCCGCGTGCGCGGAAGAATGGAGTCATGAGCCACAAGCCCAGCGCAGGCCCCACCGAGGTCCCCGCCCAGCACCCGTCTCAGACGCCCGCCGCAGGCCAGGCGACCGGCCAGAACGCCGGCCAGGCGTCCGGCCCGGCCAACGCCGTCACCGGCGCCCACGCCCGCATAGGCTCCATCTCCGCGCACCGCCCGCACGTCGACCTCGAGCCCGATATCGACGCCGACCTGGACGCGTACGACGACAAGGACGGCGACGAGCTCCCTCCGGGCCGCTTCCTCGACCGGGAGCGCAGCTGGCTCGCCTTCAACGAGCGCGTCCTGGAGCTCGCCGAGGACCCCACCACGCCCCTGCTGGAGCGCGCGAACTTCCTGGCGATCTTCGCGAGCAACCTCGACGAGTTCTTCATGGTCCGCGTGGCCGGCCTCAAACGGCGTATCGCGACCGGTGTCGCCACCCGGTCCGCCTCCGGGTTGCAGCCCCGCGAGGTGCTGGACCTCATCTGGACGCGCTCGCGCGAGCTCATGGCCCGCCACGCCGCCTGCTTCCAGCAGGACATCTCCCCGGCCCTGGCCGAGGAGGGCATCCACCTCATCCGCTGGCCCGATCTCACCGAGAAGGAGCAGGCCCGCCTCTTCACGCTGTTCCGGAACCAGATCTTCCCGGTGCTGACCCCGCTGGCCGTGGACCCCGCGCACCCGTTCCCGTACATCTCCGGCCTCTCCCTCAACCTGGCCGTCGTCGTACGCAACCCGGTCAGCGGCCACCGCCACTTCGCCCGGGTCAAGGTCCCGCCGCTCCTCTCCCGCTTCCTGGAGGCCTCCCCGCAGCGCTACGTCCCGCTGGAGGACGTCATCGCCGCGCACCTGGAGGAGCTGTTCCCCGGCATGGAGGTGCTCGCGCACCACATGTTCCGCGTGACCCGCAACGAGGACCTGGAAGTGGAGGAGGACGACGCCGAGAACCTCCTCCAGGCCCTGGAGAAGGAGCTCATGCGGCGCCGCTTCGGCCCGCCCGTGCGCCTGGAGGTCGAGGAGTCCATCGACCCCGGCGTACTGGACCTCCTGGTCCAGGAGCTGAACGTCAACGCCTCCGAGGTGTACCCGCTGCCCGGGCCCCTCGACCTGACCGCCCTCTTCGGCATCGCCTCCCTGGACCGGCCCGAGCTGAAGTACCCGAAGTTCGTCGCCGGCACCCACCGGGACCTCGCCGAGGTCGAGTCCGCGTCCGCGCCCGACATCTTCGCCGCCCTGCGCGAGCGGGACGTCCTGCTGCACCACCCGTACGACTCCTTCTCCACCTCGGTGCAGGCCTTCCTGGAGCAGGCCGCCGCCGACCCGGACGTCCTCGCGATCAAGCAGACGCTCTACCGCACCTCCGGCGACTCCCCGATCGTGGACGCCCTGATCGACGCCGCCGACTCCGGCAAGCAGGTGCTCGTCCTCGTCGAGATCAAGGCCCGCTTCGACGAGCAGGCCAACATCAAGTGGGCGCGCAAGCTGGAGGAGTCCGGCTGCCACGTCGTGTACGGGCTCGTCGGCCTCAAGACCCACTGCAAGCTGTCCCTCGTCGTCCGCCAGGAGGGCGACCAGCTGCGCCGGTACTCGCACGTCGGCACCGGCAACTACCACCCCAAGACGGCCCGCCTCTACGAGGACCTCGGCCTGCTCACCGCAGACCCGCAGGTCGGCGCGGACCTCTCCGACCTCTTCAACCGGCTGTCCGGCTACTCGCGCCGCGAGACCTACCGCCGGCTGCTGGTGGCGCCCCGCTCGCTGCGCGACGGGCTGATCGCGCGGATCGACAAGGAGGCCGCCCACCACCTGGCCGGCCGCCCCGCCTACGTGCGCCTGAAGATGAACTCGATCGTCGACGAGGCCCTGATCGACTCGCTCTACCGGGCCGCCCAGGCGGGCGTGCCCGTCGACATCTGGGTGCGCGGCATCTGCGCCGTGCGCCCCGGAGTCCCCGGGCTCTCGGAGAACATCCGGGTCCGCTCGATCCTCGGCCGCTTCCTGGAACACTCCCGGGTCTTCGCCTTCGGCAACGGCGGCGAGCCCGAGGTGTGGATCGGCAGCGCCGACATGATGCACCGCAACCTCGACCGCCGTATCGAGGCACTGGTCAGGGTCGCCGACCCGGCCCACCGCGCGGCACTGGACCGGATGCTCGAAACCGGCATGTCCGACGCCACCTCGTCCTGGCACCTGGGCCCGGACGGCGAGTGGACCCGGCACAGCACGGACGCGGAAGGCCAGCCGCTGCGGCACGTACAGGAGACGCTCATAGACGCCCGGAGGCGCCGGCGTGGCTCAGCCAAACCATGACCCGATTACGGCGACGACGGACGCGGGTGCCGTGCTCGGCGCGTACCTGCGCGCCCAGGCCACCGCTTTCCTCCGCGCGCTGCGTCTACACGATGAAGGCACAGCGAGCGGGGCAGCCGAAGGGAGCGACGCGGCGCGCAGCCTGCGGGGGGCCGCGCGCCGCATCAGCGGATCCCTGGCCACCTTCCGGGTGGTGACCGAGTCCTCCTGGGCCGACGGGCTGCGCACCGAGCTGGTGTGGCTGTCCTCGACCCTGGCCGACGAGCACGCGTACGCGGCCCGGCTGACCCGGCTGATGGACGCCCTGCACCGGCTGTCGGGGTCCCCGGAACTGCCGGCGCCGCGCGGCACGGCCGGTGCGCTGACGGTGGGCTCGGCGCGGGCCGGCGCCCTGCTGGAGCGCCAGCTCACCCTGGCCCGTACGCGCGCCCACTCGGCCACGCTCCAGGCGCTCGGCTCCTCCCGCTTCCACGCGGTCGCGGACGCGGTGGCGGTGCTGGCCTCGGAGGTCCCGCTGGACTCCGTCGCGGCCCGCGGGCGGGTCGGGGACGTCCTGGTCCCGCTGGCAGCAGTGGCCGAAACCCGACTGTCGGCGGCGGTCGCGGCGCTGCCGCCACGCGGCGGGAGCGCACCGGCGGCGCCGAGCCCGTACAACGCGGACCACGACGGTCTGTGGCACGAGGTACGCCGCCTCCTGCGGGTCCACCGGTACGCCCGGGAGGCACTCGGCGAGGACGTGAGCCGGGCTGCGGCGGCGGGCGAGGCCCTGGACCGCCACCGCGACGCGGCGGAGGCGGCGGCCGCTTCGGCGACGGCGGCCCGCACCCCGCGCATCGCCCCGGCGACGGCGTACGCCCTGGGCGTCCTGCACGCCGACCAGCGCCACGAGGTGGAGGCGGCGCGGCTCGAATTCGATCATTTGTGGCTGGGGGAGCCCGCGGTCACACCGCGATAACGGGCGGATAACGGATGATGACGACCGTGTGCGAACGGACGGAGACGCACCGGGTCGTCCGCCACGGTTCACCGTCCGTTCACTCGGGCCGGTCAGCTGCTTCACCTGTTCTGCCTAATTTCGGTGATGCACGGAGCGAGCCGCCCAGAAGTCGAGCAGCTCAGCCGGGCAACCGACGTAGTCCTCTTCGCACGCCGCCCCGATACAGAAAGCGGCCGGCGGCTTCTGGAAGGAACACCCGAAAGTGAAGCTTCAGCGCAAGAACATGCTTCGTGCCTCCGCCCTCGGGGCGCTTGTCGTGTCCGGCGCCCTGGTCCTCACGGCGTGCGGCTCGGACGACAACACGAAGACCGCCGACGGCACGGCCAAGCCCTCCGCGGCCGCCGGCGAGATCAAGTGCGACGACGCCAAGGGCAAGCTCCTCGCCTCCGGCTCGTCCGCGCAGAAGAACGCGATCGACCTGTGGATCAAGAACTACATGGCCGCCTGCTCCGGCGTCGAGGTGAACTACAAGTCCTCCTCCTCCGGTGAGGGCATCGTCGCCTTCAACCAGGGCACCGTCGGTTTCGCCGGCTCCGACTCGGCGCTGAAGCCGGAGCAGGTCGAGGAGTCGAAGAAGATCTGCACCGGTGGCCAGGGCATCGACCTGCCCATGGTCGGCGGCCCGATCGCCCTCGGCTTCAACGTCGCGGGTGTCGAGAAGCTGAACCTCGACGCCGCCACGATCGCCAACATCTTCAACGACAAGATCAAGAAGTGGGACGACGAGGCGATCAAGAAGCTGAACCCCGGCGTCACGCTTCCCTCCACCGCCATCCAGGCCTTCCACCGCTCCGAGGACTCGGGCACCACCGAGAACCTCGGCAAGTACCTCAAGGCCGCCGCCCCCGACGCCTGGACGTACGACGCCGCGAAGAAGTGGCCGGCCCCCGGTGGCCAGGGTGCCTCCGGCTCCTCCGGTGTCGCCTCCCAGGTGAAGGCCGTCGACGGCGCCATCGGCTACTTCGAGCTCTCCTACGCCACCTCGCAGAACATCAAGACGGTCGACGTGAACACGGGCGCCGCCGCCCCGGTCAAGGCCACCGGCGAGAACGCCTCCAAGGCCATCGCCGCCGCCAAGATCTCCGGCACCGGCTCCGACCTGGCCCTTAAGCTCGACTACACCACCAAGGCCGAGGGCGCGTACCCGATCGTCCTGGTGACGTACGAGGTCGTCTGCGACAAGGGCAACAAGGCGGAGACCCTGCCGACCGTCAAGTCCTTCCTGAACTACACCGCCTCCGACGCGGGCCAGAAGATCCTGCTGGAGAACGGCTACGCCCCGATCCCGGCCGAGATCAACACCAAGGTCCGCGAGATCATCGGCTCGCTGAGCTAGTCCTGAGCTCCGAGGCCCGGTCCGCTCCCTCCCCCCGTCCGGGGACGGGGCGGACCGGCCCCGGAGACCCTTCCCCTTCACCCGGGGGAATCCGGTGCACCGCCGCCAGGGGGCATGGCCCCCCACCCAGACCGGAAAGACCATGGCTTCCACCACACCCACCCAGATAGACCAGGCTCCGCCTGTCTCCAAGAGCGCAAGGTCCACCGGCCGAGCCGGTGACAAGATCTTCGCCGGGCTCTCCAAGGGTTCCGGCATCCTGCTCCTGGTGATCATGGCGTCGATCGCCGGCTTCCTCACCTACCGCGCCTCGATCGCACTGTCGAAGAACGAGGGGAACTTCCTCACCACCTTCGACTGGAACGCGTCGGCCAACCCGCCCGTCTTCGGCATCGCCGTCCTGCTCTTCGGCACCGTCGTCAGCTCGATCATCGCGATGGCCATCGCGGTTCCGATCGCCGTCGGCATCGCCCTCTTCATCTCGCACTACGCGCCGCGCAAGCTGGCCGCGCCCCTCGCCTACGTGGTCGACCTGCTGGCCGCCGTGCCGTCGATCATCTACGGCATCTGGGGCGCGCTCTTCCTCGTCCCGCAGCTCGGAGGCCTCAACCTCTGGCTCGACGAGTACATGGGCTGGACCTACGTCTTCGAAAAGACCCAGGTCGGCGTCGCCCGCTCGCTCTTCACCGTCGGCATCCTCCTCGCGATCATGATCCTGCCGATCGTGACCAGCGTCAGCCGCGAGGTCTTCCTGCAGGTCCCGCGTATGAACGAGGAGGCCGCCCTGGCCCTCGGCGCGACCCGCTGGGAGGTCATCCGCATGTCGGTGCTCCCCTTCGGCCGCTCCGGCGTCATCTCCGCCTCGATGCTCGGCCTCGGCCGCGCCCTCGGCGAGACCATGGCCGTCGCGACCGTCCTCTCCCCGAGCTTCCTGATCTCCGGCCACATCCTGGACCCGGGCGGCGGCACGTTCGCGCAGAACATCGCCGCGAAGTTCGACGAGGCCAACGAGTTCGGCCGTGACGCGCTGATCGCCTCCGGTCTGGTCCTCTTCCTGCTCACCCTGCTGGTCAACGGTGCAGCTCGTCTGATCATCGCTCGCCGCAAGGACTTCTCGGGGGCGAACGCCTGATGAGCCACGCACTCCAGGACCAGCGGCCGACCCGCAAGTCCGCCGCCCCCGCCGGCCTCACCCGAGGCGGCCTCCCCCGCTGGGCCCCGGCCGGCACCGCGGTCCTCGCGATCGCCCTCGGCTGCGGCATCGGCGTCGCCACCGACCTCCACAGCAAGGTCCAGTGGGGCCTGATCGCCTCGATCCTGTTCGTCGCGATCACCTACACCTCCAGCGCGATCATCGAGAACCGCCGCCAGGCCAAGGACCGCGTCGCGACCTCCCTCGTGTGGGTCTGCTTCATCCTCGCGGTCATCCCGCTGCTCTCGCTGATCTGGACCACCATCAGCCGCGGCGCCGAGGCCCTCTCCGGGGACTTCCTCAGCCACTCGATGAACGGCGTCACCAGCTTCGAAGAGGGCGGCGGCGTCTACCACGCGCTGCTCGGCACCATCGAGCAGGTCGCCCTGGCCGCCCTGATCGCGGCGCCGATCGGCCTGCTGACCGCCGTCTACCTGGTCGAGTACGGCAAGGGCTCGCTCGCCAAGGCCGTGACGTTCTTCGTCGACGTCATGACCGGCATCCCCTCCATCGTCGCGGGTCTGTTCATCCTCACGACCTGGAACCTGGCGCTCGGCTTCGGCCCCTCCGGCTTCGCCGGCTCGATGGCCCTGTCGATCCTGATGATGCCCGTCGTGGTCCGCTCCACCGAGGAGATGCTCAAGCTCGTCCCGAACGAGCTGCGCGAGGCCGCCCTCGCCCTCGGTGTGCCGAAGTGGCGCGTGATCCTCAAGGTCGTGCTCCCCACCGCCATCGGCGGCATCGCGACCGGCGTCATGCTGGCCGTGGCCCGCATCGCCGGTGAGACCGCGCCGATCATGCTGCTGGTCTTCGGTACCCAGCTGATCAACGGCAACCCCTTCGAAGGCGCCCAGTCCTCGCTCCCCCTCTACATCTGGGAGCAGTACAAGGTCGGCAGTGAAGCCTCCTACGACCGGGCGTGGGCCGCAGCCCTCGTACTGATCGCCTTCGTCATGATCCTCAATCTGGTGGCCCGCGGCATCGCCCGCTGGAAGGCCCCGAAGACCGGTCGCTGACGCGACTGTATGAAAGCGAAGTGACCCCTCATGGCGAAGCGAATCGACGTCAGCGGACTGTCCGCCTTCTACGGCACCCACAAGGCCATCGATGACATCTCGATGACCGTGGAGCCCCGCTCCGTGACCGCCTTCATCGGCCCGTCCGGCTGCGGCAAGTCCACCTTCCTGCGCACCCTCAACCGCATGCACGAGGTCACCCCCGGTGGCCGCGTCGAGGGCAAGGTGCTCCTGGACGACGAGAACCTGTACGGCGCCGGCGTGGACCCGGTCGCGGTCCGCCGCACCGTCGGCATGGTCTTCCAGCGCCCGAACCCCTTCCCCACCATGTCGATCTTCGACAACGTGGCGGCGGGCCTGCGGCTGAACGGCAGCTTCAAGAAGTCCGAGCTCGCGGACGTCGTGGAGCGGTCCCTCAAGGGCGCCAACCTCTGGAACGAGGTCAAGGACCGCCTGAACAAGCCGGGCTCCGGCCTCTCCGGCGGCCAGCAGCAGCGTCTGTGCATCGCCCGCGCCATCGCGGTCGAGCCCCAGGTCCTGCTGATGGACGAGCCCTGCTCGGCCCTGGACCCGATCTCCACCCTCGCGATCGAGGACCTGATCGGCGAGCTGAAGGAGCGCTTCACGATCGTCATCGTGACGCACAACATGCAGCAGGCCGCCCGCGTCTCCGACCGCACCGCCTTCTTCAACCTCTCGGCGGTCGGCCAGCCCGGCAAGCTCGTCGAGATCGACGACACGGACCGGATCTTCTCGAACCCGTCCGTGCAGGCGACCGAGGACTACATCTCGGGCCGCTTCGGCTAAAGAGATGTGCTGAACGTCCTGCGGTGCTGCATGGCGGTGCCACCGCAAGGCGAAAGAAAGAAAAAGGGCCGGCTCCCCCTGGGTGGGGGGAGCCGGCCCGCTTTCGTTCCCGCGTCCTGCTTCTCGCCGCTACACGAAGGCGAGGTTCACGATCCAGAAGCTGACCGCGGCGACCAGGGCCGCGGCCGGCATGGTGATGAACCAGCCCATCACGATGTTCTTGGCGACGCCCCAGCGGACCGCGTTCACGCGCTTGGTCGCGCCCACGCCCATGATCGCCGAGGTGATGACGTGCGTGGTGGAGATCGGCGCGTGGAAGAGGTACGCCGAACCGAACATGATCGAGGCGCCCGTGGTCTCGGCCGCGAAGCCCTGCGGCGGGTCCAGCTCGATGATCTTGCGGCCGAGCGTGCGCATGATGCGCCAGCCACCCGCGTACGTACCCAGCGACAGCATCACGGCGCACACGATCTTGACCCAGACCGGGATCGCGGCGTCCGCGCTCTGCACATCGGCGATGACCAGCGCCATCACGACGATGCCCATCGTCTTCTGCGCGTCCTGGAGGCCGTGGCCGAGCGCCATGGCGGCCGCGGAGACGGTCTGCGCGATGCGGAAGCCGTGCTTGGCCTTGTGCGGGTTGGACCGGCGGAACATCCACAGGATGACCACCATCACCAGGTAGCCGATGAGCAGACCGACGACCGGCGAGACGAACATCGGGATGACGACCTTGTCGATCACCCCGCTCCAGATGACACCGGTGCCACCGGCCAGCGCCGCACCCACCATGCCGCCGAACAGCGCGTGCGAGGAGGACGAGGGCAGGCCGAAGTACCAGGTGATCAGGTTCCAGACGATCGCGCCGACCAGCGCCGCGAAGAGGATCCACATCCCCGTGCTGCCGTGGGGCGTCTCGATCAGGCCCTCGCTGACCGTCTTGGCGACCCCGCTGCCGAGGAAGGCGCCGGCGAGGTTCATCACCGCGGCCATCGCCAGCGCCGCGCGCGGGGTCAGCGCCCGCGTCGAGACGGAGGTCGCGATCGCGTTCGCCGAGTCGTGAAAACCGTTCGTATACGTAAAACCGAGCGCGACACCGATGGTCACGACCAGAGCAAAGGTGTCCACGAGGTTCAGGACTCCTTGACCGCGATGGTCTCCACCGTGTTCGCAACGTGCTCGAACGCGTCGGCCGCCTCTTCGAGCACGTCGACGATCTGCTTGAGCTTCAGCACCTCGATGGCGTCGTACTTGCCGTTGAAGAGCTGCGCGAGCAGCTTGCGGTGGATCTGGTCGGCCTGGTTCTCAAGACGGTTGACCTCGATCCAGTACTCGGTGAGGTTGTCCATCGTCCGCAGGTGCGGCATCGCCTCGGCGGTCAGCTCGGCCGCGCGCGCCAGGACCTCGATCTGCTGCTCGACCCCCTTGGGGAGCTCCTCCACGTTGTAGAGGACGACGAGGTCGACGGCCTCCTCCATGAAGTCCATGATGTCGTCGAGCGACGAAGCGAGGTTGTAGATGTCCTCACGGTCGAACGGCGTGATGAAGGAGGAGTTCAGCTGGTGGAAGATCGCGTGGGTCGCGTCGTCCCCCGCGTGTTCCGCTGCCCGCATCCGCTCCGCGATCTCGGCCCGGGCGGAGGAGTCCGCTCCGAGCAGTTCCATCAGGAGCTTGGAGCCCGTGACGATGTTGTCCGCGGATGCGGCGAACATGTCGTAGAAGCTCGTCTCCCTGGGGGTCAGACGAAATCGCACGTGAGGTCCTCGGGGTGCATTGGATTCGGTCAGGCTGATGCTAGGCGCATCCCCCGGCCACGGCTAACCGGCAGTTCCCCAGTGTCCTCCATCAGGCAGAGTGAGGACCACGGGCCCCCGCCCCTTCGGCAGAGGCCCAGTACCCTATACCCACGAGGGGTATACATCCCTTCGTTCCGGACCACGGGAGGACGCATGACGATCATCGAGGCGGAGGGCTCCGGAGCCGACGCGCCCCAGGAGGGCGGAGCGGTCCACGGCTACCACCACCAGAAGGACGAGCACCTCAAGCGACTGCGCCGGATCGAGGGTCAGATCCGCGGCCTCCAGCGGCTGGTCGACGAGGACGTCTACTGCATCGACATACTCACCCAGGTCTCGGCGAGCACGAAGGCCCTCCAGTCCTTCGCACTCCAGCTGCTGGAGGAACACCTGCGGCACTGCGTCGCCGACGCGGCGGTCAAGGGCGGCACCGAGATCGACGCGAAGGTCGAGGAAGCCACCAAGGCCATCGCCCGCCTCCTGCGCACGTAGCCCCGGGGCACGGAGCTCAGCCCGACCAGATGCCCATCAGCACCTCGTCGATCCGGTCCTGACTGAGCCGCTCCTCCACCGCCGCCGACGCCGCGATGATCAGCTCACCGCACAGCTCGATCTCGGCGAGAGCCACGTGGTCCTGCACCGTCGAACCGCCTGCGGGAGTCACGCGTGTCACCTCAATCTGCCGTCTACGGTCATCGACGCTCGGGCCCGGCTCCTCAGCGTAGGGACGCCGTGCCCCGGGGCGCATGACACGGATGGACCATTTCCGGATACCGACCCATGGCCCGATCGCGTCGCTCCCCCTCCGCCCGCCCCACTATTCGGCGATCTTCCCGGCGTAAATGTCCCCACTTGCCGGCAATACGACGGTCACCGGCGTCCCGAACCCGTACAGCAGCGTGGTCGACGAGACATCGATCACGCCATTGTTGACGTACGTGAACCGGTGCCGGACCTTCCGCAGGCGCCCCTGCTCGTCCAGATACACGTCGAACGGCACGGTGTCCTTGCTGAACCCTTTCGCCGCCGCCTCCAGCGCCCCCCGCACCTCCGCCGACGCACTCCCCGCGGCCCGCCCGATGTCGGTGGTCCCCCGGTAGTGCCGCACCTTGGTCCCCGCCACCTCGGTCTCCCCGACGTACGTCACCTCCTGCGCGCCGCGCAGCAGCTCGGCCGCGATCAGCGGATCGGTGGCGCCGCCCGTGACCAGGTTCCCGTCGGCGAGGGTCGTCGTGTCGACCCGGACCCACTTGTCGGCGGGGACGCCCGCACCGCGGTTCTTCATGTACAGCGCGCCCGGCACGAGCAGCTCGGTGATGGGCCGGTGCTCGTCCTCGCCCTTCACATCGGTCGGGAGCATCACCAGGAGCTGCCCCATCCGGTTCTTGAAGTCGACCCCGCCCTCGCCGCGGATCGTGACCCGGGTCCCGCCCGTGGCCATCTCCATCGCCGTACGGGCCCGGGCACTGCCCGTCTTCGTCAGCGCGTCCGCGGCCCCGCGGACCACCGCCGCCGCGTCCACCGGAGGCCGCTCGTCGCCGCCGGCACCGCCGCCCGCGCACCCGCTCATCGCCGTGACCGCCAGGGCGATGCCGGCAGCGCGCACCGCCTCACCCGCACGTCCGGGCCGCCGCCTGTGCTGGTGCACCACCATCGCCTGCCAACCCCCAACGCATGACCGCTGCTTGCCCGAGGCCCCCACCCGCTCCGCTTAACGAGGTCCCGGGTTTCCCGTCACGGGGCGCACCCTCCCCGGGCGGCGGATCGCGCGGGTACCGTGGGGGTGTGGAACCGCACACCGACGCGACCCTGCTCCCTCCGCTTGCCTCCGGGCCGCTCCCGCGGCCGACGTCAGAGCCGCAGCCACCGACAGGCCACACCACATCCACCGCCGAACGCGGAGCGTTCTCCCTGGCGGTCTGCACCTGCGGCTGGTCCGGCCCGGCCCGCCGCTCCCGCGACCTGGCCCGCAGGGACGCCGCCCGCCACCCGGCGGCATGACGCGGGGACGCCCTGCCCGCGTCTACGGGGTCCGGGGACCTAGCCCGTTCGGACGGCCCGGCTGGCCGGGGCGGGCCGCAGCGGATGCCCTTGAGTCATGCCAGGATCCGCAGCCCGCCTCACGGCCCTCCTCTGGGCACTGCTCATCGCGTTCGCCCCGGCCGCCGCGGCCTGGGCCAGACCCGTGGGCTCGGCGGACGGCCCGGCCGACGTGGCCCTCGCCATCGGACTCACCTGCGCCGCGGCCGCGGCCACCGGCTGGTGGCTGCGCTCCCGCTACCGTCGCGAGGACGGCGCCGACGGCGGCGATCCGTGACCCCCCGGCCGCGCCGGCCGGCGATCCGGGTGCTCTTCGGGGCGGCGGGGCTGTGCCTGCTGGTGGCCGCGCTGCTCGCCGTATGGGATTCCTACGCGCGGACCTGAATCCGCGTCGCCCTCAGGCCGCGAGGTCGTTCTCGTGCGTCCGCTGCCCCGCGGGCGGGTTCTGGGTCTGCGCCGCGAGCCCGACCGGCCGGGTCACCGCCCGGCCCTTGGCCCGTACGAGCCGCCCGACGCGCGGGGAGCCGGCCACCGCGCGCACCACCGGGGTCAGCAGCGCCATGGCGAGCGGCGCGAGCACGAGCACCACGGCGGTGCCGAGGGCCAGGCCGCCGATCACGTCGGTCGGGTAGTGCACGCCCATGTAGACCCGGCAGAAGCCTTCGACGAGGGCCAGCCCGATCCCCAGGAGCCCGATCTTCCGGTTCGCCAGGAACAGGCCCACGCCCAGGGCCATCGCGAGGGTGGTGTGATCGCTGACGAAGGAGAACTCGGTGTTCCCGATCCCCGCGCCGAAGCCGGGATCGAGCACCTGCAGGCCCTCGTGGTGCCGGAACGGCCGTTGCCGCCCGACGAATTCACGCAGCGGGACGTTCACGAGCAGGGCCAGCCCGGCGGCCAGCGGGGCCCACACCAGTGCGGCGAAGGACTCGACGGCCGTGGTCTCGTCCTGGCGGCGCGCACCGCGCCAGCACCACAACACCAGGAGCACCAGGGCCAGCAGGATCCCGTACTCGCCGGTCAGGCTCACGGCCCGGTCCAGCCAGTCAGGCGCCTGCCGGGCCGCTCCGTTGACCTCGTACAGCAGGCTGACATCCACGTTCGGCCCACCTGTTGTGAGTCCAGCCATGGTGATGCGGCCCCTTGCCCTTGCCGTGGTTCCCCTGCGGGCGCACCCCTGTGTGCACCCCTTCGCCCCCCACTTGATCAACCCCCGCGCTCATGGAACGCCCGTTCTGGCATCCACGTTCCACTCTCCACCGAATGATCACTCCAACGTTATCGAAGAGTGACTCATCGTCGCAGCTCAGGGCCTATGCCTCACGGAGAGTTGCTACGGCGCCCGACCAGCACCGAAACGCTCCGGCAGGGCCTCCGCACCATCCTTCGTCACGCGCGTCGCACCGAAGTAATCGGGGGTGTCGATCTTGTCGAAGCGGATCACGGCACCGGTGTACGGGGCGTTGATCATGTATCCGCCGCCCACGTACAGCCCGACGTGCCGGATCTCCCGGGAATTCGTCAGATCGTCGGAGAAGAACACCAGATCACCGGGCAGCAGTTGGTCGCGCGAGGGATGGGACCCGGCGTTGTACTGGTCGTTGGCCACGCGCGGCAGCTGGATCCCCACCGTCTCGTACGCGGCCTTGGTCAGCCCGGAACAGTCGAACCGCCCGCCCTGGTCGGCCGTTCCGTTGCCGCCCCACAGGTACGGCGTACCGAGCTGCTTCTGCGCGAAGTAGATCGCCCCGGCAGCCTGTTGCGAGGGAGCCACCCGCCCGACGGGCCGCGCGAAGCTCTTCTCCAGGGCCCGGATGGACTTCACGTAGCCCTGCGTCTCGCTGATCGGCGGCACGCCCCCGGCTTTGATCACGCGATAGGGGCCGGCGTTGTAGGCGGCGAGCATATTGTCGGACCGATCCCCCGGCACCTGGGCGACGTCCTTGGCGAGTTGGCAGTCGTACGAGGCCGCCGAGGGAATGGCGTCCTTGGGGTCCCAGATGTCCCGGTCACCGTCACCGTCACCGTCGATGCCGTACGTGGCCCAGGTCCCCGGGATGAACTGGGCGATGCCACGCGCGTCGGCGTGACTCACCACATCGGGCTTCCAGCCGCTCTCCGTGTAGAGCTGCGCCGCCAGCAGGGCCGGGTTGAGGGCGGGGCACAGGTTGCCCCACTTCTCCACCAGCGGCTGATAGATCGCCGGCACCGCTCCCTTGACCAGTCCGACGGCACCCTGCCTGCCGCCGTTCACGATCCCCGCCGCCGCCGAGTACGTACCGACGACGAGCAGCGCGACGAAGGTCAGGCACACACCGATCCCGAGCCCGCTTGCCATCCAGAACTTGCGCACTCGTCAACACTGCCTCATGGAACGTCACCTGACAGTGGATTCATCAGCCAGACCCGGCACTATTTCACCGGAAAGCCGGTGCAATAGACGCTGCTGTACTCCTTGACACTCCTGACCCGGTAGACCAGCACCGTCCAGTCACCGGGATCGTTGGCGAGCGGGATGGCCGGGAACCTCTTCGTGGTCCCCTGGTTGTCGACGAGCTGCGTGGCGAAGTCGTCCGGATACGTGAGCTCCACCTCGCCGCCCGTGGCCGGGTCCTTGAGATCGACGGGCTTGCTCGCGTAGCCGATGCCGTGGTTGTAGTCGCGGACGAACTCGTACGGGCGCCCGGTGCTCTCGTCGATCTCGTGCGGAGCCTTGACCCCGACGGAGACGGCGTAGGGGCCCGTCTCCGTGTTGTACGGCTTCAGGTACACGCGGATCTTGACCTTGCCCGTGACGGTCCGCGCGCTCGGATCGTCGGCGTCGACGACCGAACCCACCAGGAACTCCGCCCGCTCCTCCGCGGGCAGGCTGCAGCCCCCACCGCCCGGACCGGCACTGGTCCACAGGTCCCGCGACACCTTGTTCGGCTCGATGTGGTCGGGCACGGCCCCCGAGCCACTGCCGCCGCCCCGGGAAGCGGGGGCGGGACTCGAAGCCGGCCCGCCCGACGCGGACGGCCCGGCCGGCCCGCCGGGCGTGGTCGCGCCGCTCGGTGCGCCCCCGGCCCGCTTGCCGTCCTTGTCGCCCTCCTGGAGGAACAGGTACCCGCCCGTGACGAGGCCGCCCGCCACCAGACCGCTGACGGCCGCCAGCGCCCAGCGCGGCGGACGCCACCGGCCGTTGCCCCCGCCCGGGCCCGTGCCCTGGACCTGGACGTTGCCCGGCCCCTGGTTCTGGTGCTGATTCGGGCCCGGACCGGCGGGGACGTACGTCGGCACGTAGCCCGAACCGGCCGGCAGCCCCGGACCGATCGTCGACGGCAGCCCCGGCACCTGCGCGGCCCCGCCCGCGGTCGCCGTCAGGGCCGCGTACACCGGGTCGTCGACCAGCGCCGAGTCCACCGCGCAGCGCCGGATGATCTCGGCCAGGGCCGGCCGGTCCCCCGGCTCCGTCGCCACACAGGCCCTGATGAGCGCGGCCAGGTCCGGCTCCACGCCCTCGACGTCGATCTCACCGTGGACCGCGCGGAAGTTGACCGCGGTCGCCTCCCCCGTCCCGTACGGCGCACGGCCCGTCGCCGCGTGGGCGAGCGTGGCACCCAGCGCGAAGACGTCCGCGGCGTCCGCCACCTCACCCCGCAGCAGCACCTCGGGAGCCGTGTAGCCGGGGGTGCCCGGGGCCGTGCCGTCCTGCGTCAGCGCCGTCTCGGCCACGCCCTTGGCGATGCCGAAGTCGATGAGCTGCGGCCCCTGCCCGCCCAGGATGACGTTCTGCGGCTTGAGGTCCCGGTGCGTGACCCCGTACGCGTGCACGCTCGCCAGGCCCTCCGCCAGCGCGGCGAACAGCCTGCGGCACGCGGCCGCCGGCAAGGCCCCGTACGCGCGCACCGCATGACTCAGCGTCGGCCCGGCCACGTACTCGGTGGCGAGCCAGTAGGGCGGGGCCGCCAGCGACGCGTCGATCAGGTTCGCCGTGTACGCGGAGCGCACCGCGCGGACCGTCTCGGCCTCCCGGCGGAACCGCGCGAGGGCCTCCGGATGCCCGGTGATCTCTTCCTTGATCACCTTGATGGCGACCAGACGACCACCCGGCGACCGCCCGAGGTACACCTGCCCCATGCCACCGGCGCCCAGCCGGGCCAGCAGTGCCTGCGCGCCGATGTGCGCCGGGTCCGTGTCTCTCAGGGCCTCCATCCGCCCGAGCCTGCCACACCCACGCCCCGCTCCCGACAAGGGGGTTGGGTTGCCGGGCGGCCGCTACCGCGGGGCGACGAAGAGGCTCTGCGCGCTGCGCCCGATGGGCCCCTTCTCGTCGTGCAGCAGCGCGTCCGCGAGCCCGATCCCGGCCGCGTCCACGCTCGTACGGGCCTCCACGCAGGCCCACTCGCCCACCGGGTGGCGGTGCAGGTGCACGGTCAGGTCACCGTTGATGAAGACGTAGCGCCCGAAGTCCATCACCGCGCTGATGCCGTTGCCCGAGTCCGCGGCGATCAGCACCCGGTCCAGCGGCCTGGTCTCCTCCCCGGCGACGAGCGGCACCTTCATCCGCATCCAGCAGGTCCCGGGCCCCGGCTCGACGAAGGCGCCCTCGGTGAACCGGGTCTCCATGGCCGAGTGGTAGCCCGTGTCCCACGGCACCGGGAAGAACGGCGTCACGTCCACCTCCCCCGGCGGCGGCAGCTGCGGCCCCGGCACCACGGCCGGCACGGCCTCCTCGGCCACCCGGATCCGCAGGGCCCGCGCCAGCATCACGGGCGCGGCCCCCGCCGGGGCGAGGGCGGCCTCGACCACCTCGGTGCTGCGCCCGGCCCGGAGCACGCTCGTGGTGATCTCCAGCTCGCCGATCGGGACCGGGCGCAGGATCTCGTACGTGATCCGGGCGATCCGCATGTCCGCGCGCGCACCCGGCCGCTCCTCGACGGCCCGCCCGAGCAGCGCGGCCGGCGGCCCGGCGTGCTGCGAGCCCGGGTCCCACGGCCCGCGCGTGTACTCGGTGGCGGTGAACCGCCCGGCATCAAGTCGTTCGAAGAACCCCTCGGCAGCGCCCATACCCCGCACGCTACCGACAGGTAACCGACTCCACAACGGCCGTCGGGGACGCCGGCGGGCTGCCGACGGGCTGGTCACGGGGGCCATTCGCGAGCCGGTCGATCAACAATCAGCGGGCGAACCCCAACCCCACCCCCAGCCCCACCAGCACCGACCCGATGGCCCGGTTCAGCGTCTTCTGCGCCTTCAGCATCCGATCGCGCAGCCGCGAGTCGGAGAAGAACAGCGCCACCGCCCCGAACCAGCCCAGGTGCGCCGCCGACATGAACAGCCCGTAGCCCGCCTGCTGCCACACCGGGGTGTCCGGGTTCACCACCTGGGTGAAGGTCGACACGACGAACAGCGTCGTCTTCGGATTGAGCACATTGGTCAAGAACCCCGACCGCATCGCCCCCAGCGGGCTCAGCTGCGGCTTCGACTCCAGGTCCACGGACACCTCGGCCCGCGCCCGGAAGGTCCGTATCCCGATCCACACCAGATAGGCCGCACCCGCCAGCTTGATCGCGGTGAACAGCGCGGTGGAGGAGGCGATCAGCAGACCGACCCCGAGCATCGTGTACGAGACGTGGACCAGCACCCCCGCCGCGACCCCGCCGGCGGCGAACAGCCCGGTGGGCCGCCCGTAGAGATAGCTGTTGCGGACCACCATGGCGAAATCGGCGCCGGGACTGATCACGGCGAGAAGAGTAATAACGGCGACTGCGATCACTTCGGTCATACGCCGATGCTCACGCCCACCCCCTCCCGGGATCAACCCCGTTCGCCACCCGCACACTTGAGGAATGACCACACGGCCACGCCCCCTCCCCCTCTCCCTCGCCCCCTTCCGCCCCGGCGAGGACGGCCCCCTGCTGCGCACGTGGGTGAAGACCCCCGTCGAGCTGATGACCTGGGCGGGCCCCGCCTTCACCTGGCCCCTGGACGACGCCCAGCTCACCGCGTACGCCGCCGAGCCCGGCCGGCACACGTGGACCGCCGTGGCCCCCGGCGACCACCGCATCGGGCACGCCTCCGTCGCCGGCACCCGCCTCGGCCGCGTACTGATCGCCCCCGGGCAACGCGCCCTGGGCCTCGGCCGGGCCCTCGTCTCCCAGGTCGTCGACCACTGCTTCGGCGAGCTCGGCCTGCCGGAGATCAGCCTCGGCGTCTGGGCCCACAACACGGCCGCGATCCGCATCTACGAACACCTCGGCTTCCGCACCGAGCAGACCCTCGAGGGCGTGGAGAAGGTCGACGGCGCCCCCTGGACCGCCCACCAAATGCGCCTCACCGCCCCCACCCGGTAACAATGGACAGGTGCCGAACCACCTCCCCCTCCCGCTCCCCCTCCTTGAAGCCGACTGCGCGAACTGCTTCGCGCTGTGCTGCGTGGCCCTGCCCTTCGCCAAGTCCAACGACTTCGCCGTGAACAAGCCCGCCGGCACCCCCTGCGAGAACCTCCGGCAGGACTTCCGCTGCGGAATCCACACGCGGCTGCGCGACACCGGCTTCCAGGGCTGCACGGTCTTCGACTGCTTCGGGGCGGGCCAGCAGGTCTCCCAGGTCACCTTCGGCGGCCGCGACTGGCGCGCCCACCCCGAGACCCGGGGCGAGATGTTCGAGGTCTTCCCGGTGATGCGGCAGCTGCACGAGCTGCTCTTCTACGTCGCCGAGGCCCTGACCCTCCCGGACGCCGCCCCGCTCCACGCGCAACTGCGCGGCGCACTCGCACGGACCGAGGAATGGACCCGCGCCGACGCCCAGGCCCTCACGGCCCTGGACATCACCCCGCTCCGCCAGGAGATCAACACCCTCCTGCTCGAAACCAGCGAGCTCGTACGGGCCAAGGTGCCGGGCCGCAAGAAGAACCACCGCGGCGCCGACCTGATGGGAGCCCGCCTCGCCGGAGCCGACCTGCGCGGCGCGAACCTCCGCGGCGCCTACCTGATCGCCGCCGACCTCCGCCGCGCCGACCTCCGCACGGCCGACCTGATCGGCGCCGACCTCCGCGACGCCAACCTCCGCGGCGCGGACCTCCGCCACGCCGTCTTCCTCACCCAACCCCAACTCAACGCCGCCCAAGGCGACCCCACCACCAAATTCCCCCCCACCCTCACCCGCCCCACCCACTGGACGAAACCCAGCCCCGCCAAATCCAGCCCCACAGGCGTTTGAGGCGCTCTTTCAGCCCGGCCGGGCGTGTGAGGCGCTCTTTCAGCCCCGCCGGCGTTTGAGGCGCGGGGCCAGGGGCGGAGCCCCGATCTTTGAGCCGCACCCTCCAGCCCCGCCGGCACCCTCCAGCCCCGCCGGCGTTTGAGGCGCGGGGGTCCGGGGCGGAGCCCCGATCTTTCAGCCCCGCCGGCGTTTGAGGCGCGGGGGTCCGGGGGCAGCGCCCCCGGCAACGGCGCCGCACCCGGCAGCGCACCAGACGGCGGACCAGGCGGCGGACCAGACGGCCTAGGCGACCCGCGCCAAAAACCCCCGCACGGCAGCGAAATACCCCACCGGGTCCCCCACCCGCACCGCATGCCCCGCCGGCAACTCAACCACCCGCACCCCACCCCTCCGCACCGCCATCTCCCGCGCGTGCTCCGCCGACAACACCCCGCTCCGATCCCCCCGCACCAGCAGCGTCGGCTTCCGCACCCCCAGCCAGTCCCCCCAGTGGTCCCCGTTCAGCTCCCGCTGGGACTCCACCATGTCCTCCACCTCGAACGCGGTCCCCCACCCGTCCGCGTACTCCCGTACCGACCCCTCCAAGTGCGGCGCCGAGCTCCCCAACCCCGCCAGGAACCCCTCCCGCGTCGCCGCCCGCCGCGGCCACGCCCGCGCGAACGACAGGTCGCCGTCGACGACCGCCCCGATGTCCTCGACCACCACCGCCCGCACCAGCTCCGGCCGCCGCGCGGCGAGCTGGTACGCGTTCACCCCGCCCAGCGAATGCCCCAGCACCACCGCCGGCCCCAGCCCCAGGTGCTCCAGCAGGGCCGCCGCGTCCGCGACGTACCCCTCCCGCGTGTACTCCCCCGCCCGGTCGGACTCCCCGTGCCCCCGCTGGTCCAGGGCGATCACCCGCCACGCCGGACCCACCTCCCGGGCCAGGTCGGCGAAGACCGACCCGTCCTGGAAGTGCCCGTGCAGCGCGAGCAGCGGCGCCCCCGGCCCCCCGAAGTCCGTGTGCACGAGCCGCCGCCCGTCCTCGGTCCGCATCACCCCCGGCAACGGCCCCAGCTTGTCGATCACCCGCTGCCTCAGCAGCTGGTACTCCTCCCAGCGCCGCCCCAGCCGCCCGCCCGGCCGCTTCACGACCCGCCCCGGCGTGACCGTCTCTCCCCGCCGGAACTGCTCCCGCGTCAGGTCGACCCGTACGCCCCCGGGCAGCAGGTTCCACCAGTGGTAGCCCTCCGGCCGGCCGTCGTGGAACACCTCCCCCAGCACGAGCTCCCCGCCCACGAGGTCCTGCACGACCAGCGCGGTGATGTCGCACTGCCCCCAGGCCGGATTCTCCGGCGTCCAGGGCACCTTGCTGATGTCGGCCGGCCCGGAGGTCTCCGCCGACCACCCCGCCCGGATGGCGGCCTCGAGATCCGCGAGAGTCCATGGAGTCGTCATGCTCCCCAGCCTCCCGCACCGCACTGACAACGCCGCCGACGACGGACGGACGAAACATCAGACGAATGTCAGCGGGTCAGCCCAACGACACGCGACCCGACTGCGCCGAACGGCCGCCCCTCGCCCCACCCGTACGCCGAGACGACAATCATTGCCCGGCGTCACCCCTCGTGATACACAGAGTGACCGCATGTTCTTGCGCATGCACACCGCCCCTGCCCAGGTCAGAGCGCGGAGGCCGGGCGCGGTCCGCGAGATCGGGTAAAGAGAGCCGTCAAGTCGACGACGGCGGCGGTTTCATCAGCGAAGATAGTGCGTAACCCCTGCCGTCGGGCAGTGGGCTTCCGGAACTACCCATACAGGGGCGGTGAGTTACATGATCCTGGCAGCCGAAAAGGGCGACATCACCACCATCATCGGCGGAATCGCCCCGAACTGGGGGCCGTTCGGCAGTCTCGGCAACGAAGCGAAGGTCATGATCGAAGTGGTCATGGCCGTGGCGATCCTCCTGTGCCTGGGCATCGCCATCTGGGGGGCGGCCAAACAGCGCATCGGCGCGACCGCCCTCCGCGACACGTTCAGCGCGGAACAGGGCAAGGGCCTGATCGTGGCCGGCCTCACGGGCGTCTTCATCATCGGCTCCCTGGGCACCCTCTTCACCATCGTCTACGGAATGGCCGTCTAGCCGGGCCACACCGCGGGCCGTACCTGATGAGGAATCACCACACCGCGCCTACGCGGGAACCAGCGCTACCGTCGTACGACGCGGAGGGGGCCGACACGGAATGAGCAACGACGACCAGTACGGCGGCGGCCACGGCGAGGTCGGCGGCACGGGCCAGACCCGCACCCGCCTCCCGGACTCCCCCGCCGACCCGTACGGCCCCACCCGCCGCACCCCCCGCACCGCCCGCAGCCTCGTCACGGTGGTCGGCGTCGTGGTCCTCCTGATCGCCGCCATCGCGTTCGCGAACCAGTCCCCGGACACCCCCGAGGACAAGCCCGCGGACAACAACCCGGCCGCCTCCTCCACAGCGGCCACGGGCACGACCCCGGTCACCGGCAAGACCTCAGGCATCCCCAGAGGCTTCGCCCACGACGAACAGGGCGCCCAATCGGCCGCCGCCAACTACGCGGTCGCGCTCGGCTCCGACGCCATGTTCAGGAAGAACACCCGGCACGCCCTCGTCGACGGGATCTACGCGCCCGACGTGGCAGCCCGGATGAAGGGCCCGCAGGACGAGGCGTATTCGACCGAGTTCCTCGCCAAGGTCGGCCTGGACGCGAACGGCAACCCCCCGCAGGGCAGCACGTTCGTCACCCGTGCCGTCCCCATCGGCACCCGCGTCGAGAGCTACAGCGCGACCACCACGAAGGTCTCCGTCTGGTACACGGGCCTGGTCGGCATGTCCGGCGCCAAGTCGACGGACCCGGTCCGCACCATGTGGGGTACCTGGACCTTCGAACTCAGATGGGTCGGCGAGGACTGGAAGGTCGTCGACGACACCCAGCAGGACGGGCCCGCCCCGGTTCCCGGTGATGTCCCCGTGTCGACGTCCGACGACATGAGCAAGGCCATCAAGGAATTCGGAGGATTCACTTATGCCCGCTAGCCTGCGGCTCCCCGCCCGGCTGGGCGTGATCGCCTCCGCCCACCTGGCCGTCGTGGCCCTCTCGACCCGCGCTTACGCCGCCCCCACTCCCACTCCCACTCCCACCCCGCAGACCAGCAACGACCCCTGCGCTCTGCTCGACGGTCCCTCCAAGCAGTATTGCCAGAGCGGCACGGGCACGTCCGGGGGGAATCCGGGAACAGGCCTGGCACCCAGCGACGGCGGAGAGGCCCTCAACCCCCTCGCCTCCCTCGCCCGAGGCTGCGCCGACGCCGCCGCCTGGATCGTCACCAAGCTCAGCGAAGCGGTCAACGGCTCGGCCGAAGTCGACTTCACCAACCCCGCCTTCCTCAAGCAGTACTCCGTCGTCTTCGCCGCCTCCACCATCCTCACCCTCGTCCTCTGGCTCTTCGCCGTCGCCAAGCGAGCCGTCCGCGGCGTCCCCCTCACCACCGCCATGTCCGAAGCCATCGGCTTCCTCTGGCTCACGGTCCTCGCCTCCGCCTTCACCCCCCTGATCCTCTACACCGTCGTCTCCGCCACCGACGGCGTCACCGCCGTCATCGCCTCCGCCACCGGCGGCCAGACCGACGTCTTCTTCGGCTCCTTCTCCGAGGCCCTCAAGAAGGGCGACGACATCGGCGGCGGCCCGATCATGCTGATCGTCGTCGCACTCGTCACCGTCCTCGCCGCCGGCGTGCTCTACCTGGAGCTCTTCATCCGGGCCGCCCTCCTCTACGTCGGCGCCCTCCTCGGCGTCGTCGTCTACTCCGGCCTCGTCGACCGCAACCTCTGGGGCCACGTCCGCCGCTGGGCCGGCATCATGATCGCCGTCATCCTCGTGAAGCCGGTCATCGTCATCGTCCTCGGCCTCGCCGGAGCCCTGACCGGCGAAAAGGGCCCGAACGCCTTCTCCGCCGTCGTCACCGGACTCGCCATCATCCTCCTGGCGATCTTCGCCTCCGCGATGATCTACCGCTTCGTCCCCGGCTTCGGCGACGAGATCGCCTCCGCCCGCTCCAACCGCAGCAAGGCCACCGACGGCGCCCAGGCCGCCGCCGTCATCAGCTCCCCGGCCTCCCTCGTCTCGCAGGGCATCAAGACCCACAGCAGCCGCGGCGCCCACCGCGGAGGCGACGGCGGAGGCGGCAACAACGCCCCCCGCCCCGCCAACCCCCTCTCCGGAGGCGTGGCCGCCCACAGCAGCCGCCCCACCTCCGGCGGCGGAGGCGGCGGATCTGTCCCCTCCGCCGCACCCGCACCCCGCACGAGTTCGAGTACGAGGAACACAGGAGGTGACGGGCGTTGACGACCCAGTCCCACCAGATGCACCCGGTCGCGCCCCGCCGCACGTATCTCATCGGCCGGGCCCGGCCGAACGCGATCGTCGGCAAGAACCGCGAGACCGGTGAGATCGCCCTGATCATCGCCGGGGCCTTCTTCGGCATGATGAGCGGACTGCTCGTCCCCGACCTCACCCTGCGCATCGTCAGCCTCGCCGGCTTCCCCATGATCGCGCTCGCCGCCGTGTACGTCCCGTACAAGGGCCGCACCTTCTACCGCTGGTTCGAGATCAGCCGTAGCTACAAGCGCACCCTCCGCCGCGGCACCACCTACCGCTCCTCCGCCATCGAGGCCGGCACCCGCGCCGCCGACGGCCGCGAGGTGGAAGTCGGCCCACCCCCCGGCATCGGCCGCATCAACTGGCTCGCCGCCCCCTTCGGCCCCGACGAGATCGCCGTCCTCCTCCACGCGGACCGGCGCACCGTCACCGCCGCCATCGAGATCGAGGGCCCCGGCGTCGGCCTGCGCGACAGCGAGGACCAAGAGGCCCTCGTCGACCGCTTCGGCACCCTCCTCAAGCACGTGGCCAACGGCGACGGCTTCGTCACCCGCCTCCAGATGCTCGCCCGCACCCTGCCCGCCGACCCCGACGCGCACGCCAAGGACGTGGCCCAGCGCGGCGACACCCAGGCCCCCGGCTGGCTCCGCGAGTCCTACGAACAGCTCCAGTCGATGGTGTCCACCTCCTCCGAGCAGCACCGCGCGTACCTCGTCGCCTGCATGCACTACACGCGCGAACTCGCCGCCGAGGCCCACACCATCGCCCGCGCCGCCACCCCCCGCAAGGGCCGCAAGCTCGACCGCGACGCCGGCCTCGCCATCGTCATGGCCCGCGAGCTCACCGACATCTGCGCCCGCCTCGCCGAAGCCGACATCCGCGTCCGCCAGCCGCTCGGCCAGGGCCGCCTGTCCTCCCTCGTGCACTCCATGTACGACCCGGACCACCCCATCGACCACATCCAGGCCATGACCAAGCGCAACGCCTGGCCGGCCGAACTCGACGCCGTCGAGCCCACCTTCCTCCAGGCCAAGACCCGCGAGTCCTCCACCCGCGCCCCCTGGTGCCACGCCACCGCCTGGGTCAAGGAGTGGCCGATGACGCCCGTGGGCGTCAACTTCCTCGCCCCCCTCCTCGTCCACACCCCCGACGTCATCCGCACCGTCGCCGTCACCATGGACCTGGAGCCCACCGAGGTCGCCATCGAGCGGATGCTCACCGAGAAGACCAACGACGAGGCCGACGCCTCCCGCGCCGCCAAGATGAACCGCACCGTCGACCCCCGCGACATCGCCGCCCACGGCCGGCTCGACCAGAGGGGTGAAGATCTCGCCAGCGGTGCGGCCGGAGTCAACCTGGTCGGGTACATCACGGTGTCCTCGCGTTCACCCGAAGCGCTCGCCCGCGACAAGCGGACGATCCGCGCCTCCGCCGGCAAGTCCTACCTGAAGCTGGAATGGTGCGACCGCGAGCACCACCGCGCCTTCGTCAACACCCTGCCGTTCGCCACCGGCATCCGACGCTAGCTGGAGGGAAGTGCCGCCCATGCGAGATCCCATGTCCGCCCTGACGGACGCCTTCACCAGCTTCCTCTTCGGCAAAGTCGAGACCACGCGCCTGCCCGTACGCACCTCCACCGGGCAGGCGCAGGCCGTCTACCTGCCCACCGCCGCCCCCGGACTCGGCGACTCCGGCGTCATCATCGGCCGCGAGGTCTACAGCGGCAAGGGCTACATCTACGACCCCTTCCAGCTCTACGGACAGCAGCTCCCGGCCCCCCACTGGCTGGTCCTCGGCGAATCCGGCAACGGCAAGTCCGCCCTGGAGAAGACGTACGTCCTGCGCCAGCTCCGCTTCAAGGACCGCCAGGTCGTCGTCCTCGACGCCCAGGGCGAGGACGGCGTCGGCGAGTGGAACCTGATCGCCCAGCAGCTGGGGATAACCCCCATCCGCCTGGATCCGATCGCCGCCAACGACGACGGCATCCGCCTCAACCCGCTCGACCCGGCCATCACGACGACCGGGCAGCTCGCGCTGCTCCGGACCATCATCGAGGTGGCCATGGGCCACGGCCTCGACGAGCGCGCCGGCTTCGCCCTCAAAGTCGCGCACGCCTACGTGGTGGACACCATCACCACCCGCCAGCCGGTCCTGACCGACATCGTCGAGCAACTGCGCCACCCCGAAGCCGAATCCGCCCTCGCCATGAACGTCGACATAGACGATGTCCGGGCCTGGGGCCTCGACGTCGCGCTCGTCATCGACCGCCTCGTCGACGGCGACCTGCGCGGCATGTTCGACGGCCCCACCACCGTCGGCATCGACCTCGACGCGCCCCTCATCGTCTTCGACCTGTCCCACATCGACCGCAACTCCATCGCCATGCCCATCCTCATGGCGATCGTCGGAGTGTGGCTGGAACACACCTGGATCCGCCCCGACCGCAAAAAGCGGATCTTCCTGGTCGAAGAGGCCTGGCACATCATCAACAGCCCCTTCGTGGCCCAGCTGTTCCAGCGCCTGCTGAAGTTCGGCCGACGCCTCGGCCTGTCCTTCGTCGCCGTCGTCCACCACCTCTCCGACGTCGTCGACGGCGCGGCCGCCCGCGAGGCCGCGGCCATCCTCAAGATGGCCTCGACCAGAACCATCTACGCCCAGAAGGCGGACGAGGCACGCGCCACCGGCCGCGTCCTCGGCCTGCCCCGCTGGGCCGTGGAGATCATCCCCACCCTCACCCCCGGCATCGCCGTCTGGGACGTCAACGGCAACGTCCAGGTGGTCAAACACCTGATCACCGAAGCCGAACGCCCCCTCGTCTTCACGGACCGCGCCATGACCGAATCCTCCGCGCCCGTCCGCCTCTCCGAAGACATGCTGGCCGCCGAACTCGAAGCGGAGGAACGCGCCCTGTCCATCGAACGCAGCCGCGGCAACGGCGGCCCGGGTTCCGCGACCACGGTGGCCTGACCATGCACGACGCACGACGTACGGAGTCCACCGCGCGCGGCGGCGGCATCCCGGACGGCCTGCTGGTCGGCCTCCTGGCCTTCCTCCTCGGCCTGGCCGTCCTCGTCTGGTCGGCCACCGGCCTGGCCGCCGTCTTCGCCAAGGGCACCTGGCCCGACACGGTCACCTTCACCCGGACCCCGGAAGCCGTGCGCGCCCTGATAGCGGAACCGCACGACATCCCCGCCGCCTGGCCGGACACCGACCCGTCGGCCCTCTCGGGCTGGGGCCTGTTCTGGGGCCTGTTCGTCAGCCAGCTCCTGGTGCTGTTCGTGCTCACCGTCTTCGCCATCGGCGTGATCGCCCGCACCAAGTCCCGCCGCGCCCTACCCAAACAGCCCACCCCGAACCCTCCAGCCCCGCCGGCGTTTGAGGCGCGGGGGTCCGGGGGCAGCGCCCCCAGCAGCCCACCCGCAGCGGCCACCCCAGCTAAGCCCCCCATTCCAGCCCCGCCGGCGTTTGAGGCGCGGGGGTCCGGGGGCAGCGCC
>NZ_JBEZKE010000033.1:0-80020 GCF_040651555.1 Streptomyces sp. NPDC048424
GCGAGCGCGTTCAGGGACGTCGCGGCAAGACCGCACTCGACCTGCGTGTAGTGGAAGTTCTGCGCGAGGCCCCGCAACTGGACCAGGGCCTCCTCCACGGCCTTCCCGGCGAGACCGGCACGCAGCCGGGCGGTGATCTGGCCCTCCGCGCTGCCGTAGGCGTGGTCGGCCATGGCACTGACCGACTGGTAGCCGTCGGCGGCCTCCGTGAACTCCGACGGCTTCAGAGCCCTCAGGGTCGCGTAATCCATGTCCGCGCTCACCGGCCCCCGTCGTTGCCGCCGGTGGCGGGCGTGTCCTTGTACGTGTCGTTCATGCGGGCGAAGTCACCGCGTAGGGTCTCGTCGTTGGAGACCTGGCCCTTGCCCGCCGAGATCATCGGCCCCTGCAACCTCGTGCACTTGCCGACCAGAGAATCGAGGTACGTCTTCCACGACGTGTACAGCTCACCCTGCGCGGCGGCGCTCTCCACGCCCGTGACGGCCGCGCCCTTCTGGCCGGTCTCGAACTCGGTCAGCGCCTTCTTGACGGCCGTCACCAGCTCGCCGACGTCCTCGCTGCCCTTCTTCCAGACCGCCAGGTCGGACTTGAGGTCCTCACCACCCCCGCCACCACCACCGTCGGGTGCGGCGCTCGCCAGCCGCATCTGCGCGCCGGACGGCGTGCCTTGTTTGAGCCCTGCCCACTCCGCGTCGAAGGACGTCATGCTCACCCGAGCCCCCGTTAACACTCTGCGAATGCAATGATCGGGTGATCCTAATACTTCGACAGCGCTGCACCTCTCGCCCGGTGTTGCCTCGCCGCACCAACCGGCCCCCCTGTAGCGGACCGTAGCGTTCTGCAACGCCGTGAAGGGGTCCCCCCGCGGCGACGGTCAGGCGGCCCGACCCTGCTTGAGGGCGGCGAGCCTGGCCTCGATCTCCGAGGACTTGCCGAGGTCCTCCAGGTACTCGAACTGGGCGTCCAGCGACGACGCGGCCAGCTCCTGCTTGCCCAGCGCCATGGCCTCCTCCCGCCGGACCTTCTCCTCGAAGCGGTTCAGGTCGCTCGTCGGGTCCATGACGTCGATGTTCTTCACCGCGTCCATCATCGTGTTCTGCGCCTGGGCCGTCCTGGCGCGGGCCACGAGCTCGTCCCGCTTGGACTGGAGCTCGACCAGCTTGCTCTTCATCGAGTCCAGCCCCGACTTGAGCTTGTCGACGACCTCCGTCTGGGCGGCGATCGTCGGCTCCGCCGTCCTCGCCTCCTTCTCCGACTGCATCTGCCGGCCCAGCGCCACCTTCGCGAGGTTGTCGAACTTGTCGGCGTCCGCCGTCGCCCCCGACGCCCGCAGCTCGTCCCCCTTCCTGCTCGCCGCGAGGGCCTTGGAACCCCACTCGGAGGCCGCCTCCACGTCCTCCTTGTGGTCCGCCTCCAGCATCCGCAGGTTCCCGATCGTCGTCGCGACGGCCTGCTCCGCCTCCGAGATGTTGTTCGTGTAGTCGCGGATCAGCTGGTCCAGCATCTTCTGCGGGTCCTCCGCCTGGTCCAGCAGCGCGTTGATGTTGGCCTTGGCGAGCTGGGTGACGCGGCCGAGGATGGTCTGCTTGCTCATGACTCGTCTCTCCTGGTGAGGGATGGGCTCTCCGTTGCCGTGCACGTTCAGAAGCGGCCGCCACCGCCCATGCGGCCGCGGGTTCCGCCGCCGCCGAAGGAGCCGGGGCCGCTGCCGCCGCCCCCGCCGAAACCGCCGCCGAAGCCCCCGCCACCGCCGCGGCCGAAGCCCCCGCCGCCCAGCCCGCCCCGCAGGATCTCGCCGAGGATGATCCCGCCGAGCACGGCGCCGCCCTGACCGCCGCCGCGCCGGCCCCCGTACGGGTCCTGGTACGCCCGTACGTCCTGCTCCGCCAGCTGCTGCGCCTGCCGCGCCAGCGCGTCCGCCCGCTGCGCCTCCGCCAGCGCGCCCGACGGGTCGCCCGCCGCCAGAGAGCCCGCCCGCTCCAGGTGCCGGCCCGCCTCCGCCAGCCGGGTGCGGGCCTGGCTGCCGACCGCGCCCCGGCTGGTCGTGACGTAGTCCGTCGCCGCGCCGATCGCGCTGCGCGCGGAGAGCATGGCCTGGTCGAGCAGGGCCACCGCCCGCTGCCGGCCCGACTCCCGCTCCCGCGCCCCGGACAGCGCCTCGTCGAGGGCCGCGTCGGCCTCCTCGATCCGGCGCAGGGCGTCGATCGGGTCGTACCGGCCGGCCGCCTCCTCCTGCCGTACGTCGGCCAGTACGGCCTCCGCCCGGCCGATCCGCCCGCTCAGGTCCGCCGTCGAGGTGCCCTCCGCGGTCCCGGTCAGCAGCCCGCGGGCGTCCGCCAGGTCGGTCTCCGTCTCGGTCAGCGCACCCGGCAGCTTCCCGGCCGCCTCCGCCAGCTCCTGCGCCCGCCGCTCGACCGCGTCCAGCAGGGTCGCCGCCTGGTCCACGGCGCCCTCGGCGGCCCGTACGTGCACGGCCGCCGTACCCTTCTCGCCGCCGTCGAGGGCCGCGTGCGCCAGCCCCAGATTGGTCGCCGTGAACAGCAGCCGGTCCCTGGCCTGTTCGGGATGGGAGGCGACGGGCGCGGAAGCGGAGTCCGCGTACCGCCGCGTCAGCGCGGTCAGGGTCGCCTCGGCGGTGCCGGCGCGCCCGGTCAGCTCCAGATAGCGCTCCTCCACGGTCGCCAGCGCCTGCGGGGCGTTCTTCTCCAGGTCCCGCAGCCGGTCGAAGTCCGCCGACTCGGCGTCGAGCCGCCGGTTCGCCTCGGTACAGCGGGCGACGATCTCGTCCAGCATCCGGCGCCGGGTCGCGTCGTCCTCCGGGTAGGCGTCGTCGAGCTGCTGGCGCAGCCGGAAGGCGTGGGTCAGCTCGCCCTTGGCGTACTCCACGGCCTCGGTGAAGGGGCCGACCGCCTCCTCGCCGAACTGCGCGGAGGCGAAACCCAGTTCCTCCGTGCTGGTGCGGACGGCGTCGTCGGTCTGCACCAGCAGGGTCTTGGCCCTGCCGTCCAGTTCCGGCAGCGGAAGCCGGTCCGGCGCGCCCTCGGGCCAGCCCGGCCCGGTGGTCGTACCGCGGCCGCCCGCGGCGGCGTCCTTGCGCTTGCGGCGGGAGTACGCGTACGCCGCGAGCGCCCCGGCCGCGCCGACCGCGACCACCGGGAGCACGAAGTCCCCGGCCCCGCTCTCGCCGCTCGCCCCGCCACCCGGATCGGCCGGGCCGGGGGTGATCGTGGGCACGGGCACGGGCTGCCCGCCGAGCACCGCGTCGTAGCCGTTCGCCGCCCCGATCGCGGCGCCCGCCCAGTCGTTCTGCCGCAGCGGCGGCTCGATGGCGTCCCGGGCCACGGCCGCGAGCTTGTCTTCGGTGAAACCGGAGTCGACGGCGGCCGAATAGGCGTACTGGCGGGCCCCCGTCGCCACCGCCAGCAGGATGTCGTTCTGGCCGAGCCCGTTCTTCTCGGCGGTGGCGTCGGCCCAGCTCTGGGCGGAGCGCCCGGAGAAATCGTCCACGTACGCCACGAAGAGCTGGACCCGCCGGTCGGCGTACAGCTTGTCGAGCGCGTCCTTGACGGCGGCCTGCCGGCCCTCCAGCGCCCCGACCCGGTCGGTGATCTGCCCCTGCCGGGACAGCGTGACGGGGTCCTCGGCCCGTGCGGGCGGCGCCCCGGCAACACCCCAGCCGCCGAGCGCCAGCAGTGCGGCGGCCAGGGCGAGCCCGGCCCGTACGCGTACCTGGCTCTTCGGCTCGCTTCTCGGCGGGGTCACATTTGGGAGGGTATGAGCCGTTTCCCGTGCCCGCATCCGGAGCAACGGGTGGTGCGCCCGCCCGGGCCGGGGCCCTCCCGGAGAGGGTCCCGGCCCCGGCCTCGCGCGCCCCGTCAGCCCTGTCGACGGCCGATCTTGTTGCCCAGCCACACCAGCGGGTCGTACTTGCGGTCCACCGCCCGCTCCTTCAGCGGGATCAGCGCATTGTCGGTGATCTTGATGCCCTCGGGGCAGACCTCCGTACAGCACTTGGTGATGTTGCAGTAGCCCAGCCCGTGCTCCTCCTGGGCGGTGCGCTTGCGGTCCAGGCCCGCCTCCGACGCCGCGTCCAGGGGGTGCATGTCCAGCTCCGCGACCCGCATCAGGAAACGCGGACCGGCGAAGGCGCCCTTGTTCTCCTCGTGGTCACGCACCACGTGACAGGTGTCCTGGCACAGGAAGCACTCGATGCACTTGCGGAACTCCTGCGAGCGCTCCACGTCCATCTGCTGCATCCGGTACGCGCCCGGCGCCACCCCCTCCGGCGGCACGAAGGCCGGCACCTCCCGCGCCTTCGCGTAGTTGAAGGACACGTCCGTCACCAGGTCGCGGACGACGGGGAAGGCGCGCAGCGGGGTGACCGTGATCGTCTCGGACCGCTCGAAGGTGGACATCCGCGTCATGCACATCAGCCGCGGCCGGCCGTTGACCTCCGCACTGCACGAGCCGCACTTGCCCGCCTTGCAGTTCCAGCGCACCGCGAGGTCCGAGGCCTGGGTGGCCTGGAGCCGGTGGACGATGTCCAGGACCACCTCCCCGTCGTGCACCTCGACCGTGAAGTCCCGCAGTTCCCCGCCCTCCGCGTCGCCCCGCCAGATCCGGAAGCTCGCGTCGTACGTACTCATTCGTAGAGCTCCTCTTCGGCGAGGTACTTGACCAGCTCTTCCTTCTCGAAGAGCGCGAGCAGGTCGGGGCGGATGGGCTCGGTGCGGGTGCGTTCGAGGACGATCCGGTCGGCCGCCGGGTCCGCCGGGGGCGGGTCGACGGGGCGGCACAGCAGGTTCACCGGACGCCAGCCGCGCTCCATCGACGGACAGTCCTCGCGGGTGTGCCCGCCGCGGCTCTCGGTGCGCTCCAGGGCGGCGCGCGCCACGCACTCGCTGACCAGCAGCATGTTCCGCAGGTCCAGGGACAGGTGCCAGCCCGGGTTGAACTGCCGGTGCCCCTCGACCCCGGCCCGGGCGGCCCGTACGCGCAGGGTCGCGAGCCTCTCCAGGGCCTCGGCCATCTCGCCCTCGCGCCGGATGATGCCGACGAGGTCGTTCATGGTCGTCTGGAGCTCCTGGTGGAGGGTGTACGGGTTCTCCGCGCCCTCGGCCGCGTGGAACGGGGCCAGCGCCTCCGCGGCCGCCGCGTCGATCTCCGCCTGGGAGACCGCGGGGCGCGCACCGGCGGCCGCGGCGTGCTCCGCCGCGTGCAGTCCGGCCCGCCGCCCGAAGACCAGCAGGTCGGACAGGGAGTTCCCGCCGAGCCGGTTCGAGCCGTGCATCCCGCCCGCGACCTCGCCCGCGGCGAACAGCCCCGGCACCCCGACGGTGGCCGCGGTCTCGGAGTCGACCGCGATGCCGCCCATCACGTAGTGGCAGGTCGGGCCCACCTCCATCGGCTCCGCGGTGATGTCCACGTCCGCCAGTTCCTTGAACTGGTGGTACATCGACGGGAGTCGCCGCTTGATCTTCTCGGCGGGCATCCGGGTGGACACGTCGAGGAAGACCCCGCCGTGCGGGGAGCCGCGGCCGGCCTTCACCTCCGAGTTGATGGCCCGGGCCACCTCGTCGCGCGGCAGCAGCTCGGGCGGGCGCCGGTTGTGGTCCGGGTCCTCGTACCAGCGGTCGCCCTCCGCCTCCGACTCGGCGTACTTCTCCTTGAAGACGTCGGGGACGTAGTCGAACATGAACCGCTTGCCCTCGGAGTTGCGCAGCACCCCGCCGTCGCCGCGCACCGACTCCGTGACGAGGATGCCCTTCACCGACGGGGGCCAGACCATGCCGGTCGGGTGGAACTGCACGAACTCCATGTTCAGCAGGGGCGCGCCCGCGAGCAGGGCCAGCGCGTGGCCGTCGCCGGTGTACTCCCACGAATTCGACGTGGTCTTGAAGGACTTGCCGATCCCGCCGGTGGCCAGCACCACGGCCGGGGCCTCCAGGACGAAGAAGCGGCCGGACTCGCGCTCGTAGCAGAAGGTCCCCGAGACCTTCCGCCCCTCCTTCAGGACCCTGGTGACCGTGCACTCCTGGAAGACCTTGAGCCGGGCCTCGTAGTCCCCGTACTCCTTGAAGTCCTCCTGCTGGAGCGCGACGATCTTCTGCTGGAGGGTGCGGATCAGCTCCAGGCCGGTGCGGTCGCCCACGTGCGCGAGGCGCGGGTACTCGTGGCCGCCGAAATTGCGCTGGGAGATCTTCCCGTCGGGCGTCCGGTCGAAGAGCGCGCCCCAGGTCTCCAGCTCCCAGACCCGGTCCGGGGCCTCCTTCGCGTGGAGTTCCGCCATCCGCCACTGATTGAGGAACTTGCCCCCGCGCATGGTGTCGCGGAAGTGCACCTGCCAGTTGTCGCCCTCGTTGACGTTGCCCATGGAGGCGGCGATCCCGCCCTCCGCCATCACCGTGTGGGCCTTGCCGAAGAGGGACTTGCAGATCACGGCCGTACGGGCCCCGCGCTCGCGCGCCTCGATCGCGGCCCGCAACCCGGCGCCGCCCGCGCCGACCACGACCACGTCCCACTGCTGCCGTTCCACTTGGGCCATGTCAAAAGATCCTCGGGTCGGTGAAGGCGCCGCTGGCCAGCAGGTAGACGTAGAAGTCGCACAGGGCCACGCTGATCAGGGAGGCCCACGCCAGCTGCATGTGACGGGTGTTGAGCCGGCTGACCCAGCCCCAGAGCCGGTAGCGGACCGGGTGCTTCGAGAAGTGCTTGAGGCGGCCGCCCATGATGTGGCGGCAGGAGTGGCAGGACAGCGTGTAGGCCCAGATCAGCGTGATGTTGACCAGGAACAGCAGGGTCCCGAGGCCCATGTGGCCCCACGCGTAGTGCTCGTCGCGGAAGGTCAGCACGGTGTCGTACGTGAGGATGCCCGCGACCGGGACCGCCGCGTAGAAGAAGTACCGGTGGGCGTTCTGGAGGATCAGCGGGAAGCGGGTCTCGCCGGTGTACTTCGTGTGCGGTTCGGCGACGGCGCAGGCGGGCGGCGAGGCCCAGAAGCCGCGGTAGTAGGCCTTGCGGTAGTAGTAGCAGGTCAGCCGGAACCCGAGCGGGAAGATCAGGATCAGCAGGGCGGGGGACAGGCCCCACCAGCTGCCGAAGACCTCCCAGTTGGGGCCGCCCTTCATCGGGACGCAGTTCTCCGCGAGGCACGGGGAGTAGAAGGGCGAGACGTACGGGGCCGCGTAGTAGTCGGCGTTCGCGAAGGCCCGCCAGGTCGAGTAGGCGATGAAGGCGAGCAGCCCGGCCGCGGTGACGGCGGGGGAGACCCACCACCGGTCGGTCCGCAGGTGCCGGGCAGCGATCGCGGCCCGGGAGGCGTCGTGGACGCCGCCGGGCCGCTGTCGGGGTGGTTGTGTTCCTGTGGCCAAAGAGGACTCCGGGAGGAGTGATGAGGGGTGGCCCCAGGGGGCCCGGCCGCGAGCGGCCGGGCCGGATGGGGTGTGCGGGAGGTCGTGGGGTCGCGTACGCCGCTCAGGGCGCGCGACGGTCGCGGGCGCCGAGGCCCTCGTCGTCCGAGTCGGTCCACAACGAGCTGTCGTACGGCGTGTCCGGGACCGTCACCATCCGGGACGGTTCCGGCGACGACGCCGGCGTCGAGCTCCCGGGCTTGCGCCGCCCGGCCTGCTGCTCCAGCTGCTCGACCTTGCGCGTGAGCTCGTCGAGGTTTCGGCGTACGGCACTCAGATCGTCTTGCAGGGACATGATTTGCCCTCACTTCCGCCGAGGTGCGGTGGCAACGCTCATGTGCGCCTGCGAGTGTCGCGCTTCCCGTCCCCCGTTGTGAAGGGACGTGCAGCGATTGCGGGCGCGCAGGCGTGAACTGTGCGCCCCTCCCTGCCCCTCATTGTCATCCCTCTTCCGGGGGAACGCCCCTTTGGAGCGCAAGCCGGATTGGTCCGCACGGGTGGGGTTCGCGGCGTGGCGAGAGGCGGGTGCGAAGGGTGCGGCGGACCGTCGATTTCAGTGGGATCCGGCAACCGGTGTGATCAGCTCCATATACCGCCGAACGTGATCATGCTTCCCCCACGCCCCGCCCCGGAGGTACCACCCATGTCCCAGCGAAGGCGCAGGTCCTTGGCGCTCCTGACCTCGGGAGTCCTCGCACTGCCGCTCCTCACGGGCTGCGGCGCGGGTGAAGACGAGGGCGGCCCTGTCGCCGCCGGGCAGGACATCGCCACGACCGCCCGCGAGAAGGTCGCGGACGGGGGTGTGCTGCGCTGGGCCGTGGACACCCTGCCGGACACCCTGAACACCTTCCAGGCCGATGCGGACGCCACCACCACCCGCATCGCCGGGGCCGTGCTGCCGCAGCTGTTCGTGCTGGACGCCAAGGGGCGGCCCGTGGCCAATCCCGACTACCTGGAGAAGGCCGAGGTCGTCGAGCGGGAGCCCAAGCAGGTCGTCCTTTACAAGCTGAACCAGCAGGCGGTGTGGAGCGACGGACGCGAGATCGGCGCCGCCGATTTCGTGGCGCAGTGGCGGGCCCTGAACGGCAAGGACTCGGCGTACTGGACGGCGCGCAACGCCGGCTACGAGCGGATCGAGAAGATCGAGAAGGGCAAGACCGACCTGGAGGTCAGGGTCACCTTCGCCAAGCCGTACGCCGACTGGCGCTCGCTCTTCAGCCCGCTCTACCCCAAGCAGGTCACGGGCACCCCGGACGCCTTCAACGAGGGCGCCCGCGGCGCTCTGAAGGTCACCGCGGGGCCCTTCGCCCTGGGGGCGATCGACAAGAAGACGGGTACGGCGGCCCTCACCCGCAATCCGCGCTGGTGGGGCCGGCAGGCCAAGCTGGACACGCTGGTCCTGACGGCGGTGCCGCGGGCCGAGCGCGCCGCGGCGCTGGCGGCCGGGAAGCTGGATCTGGCCGAGATCGACCGCAACGGCGCCGACCGGATCGCCCTGGCCCGCCGGGACGCGGCCGGCAAGGACGCCACCGGCAAGGGCGGCGCGGGCTCGGGCGGCGCCCCGGCCCACGGTCCGGGAGCCGCGATGACCCCGGCCCAGGCCACGCTGTCGTGGGCGGTCGCCTTCGGGACGGACGAGGACAAGGCCACGGAGGAGAAGGAGACCCGCGACAAGCACGTGGCGGCGGTGAAACGGTACGCCGACGAGCAGACGGCCCTGCGGAACTTCACCGTCCGCAAGTCGCTGGAGCCGTCCTACACGCAGCTCGCGATGAACGGGTCCACGGGCCCGCTGGCGGACGAGCGGGTGCGCCGGGCGGTGGCCCGGGCGCTGGACCGCAAGGCGCTCGCCGAGCTCGTGCTGAAGCCGCTCGGCCTGCCCGCGAAGCCCGTCGGCAGCCACGTGGCGCTGGCCGGGCAGCGGGCGTACGCCGACAACAGCGACGCACTCGGCGGTCAGGACATGCAGGCGGCCCAGGCCCTCCTCGCGGACGCGGGCTGGCGCCGGGGCGGCAAGATCACCGAGCCGGCGGGAGCCAAGGCCGGCCCGGAGAGCGCGCCGCAGGACGACGGGAAGACCCCCTCGGGCCCGGGCACCGGAAACGACGGCCTCTACATCGTGGGCCAGGACGACGAGGCCAACAAAGACCCGCGCTCGGCCGCCGGGCAGCGCCCCCAGGGCCGCCCGGCGGGCTCCGTCGAGCGGCCCCTCGCCGCGGCCCCGGGCGGTGCGCAGGACGGGCCCTCCCCGGTCCTGGCCCCCGCCCCCTTCGGCGCCCAGCAGGAGGTCTCCCTCCTCGCCCAGGCCGCCCGGGTGGCGGTCGTCGACGACGGCAAGCGCAGCGCGGCCCGCGACGGTGACGCGGCCGATCCCGCCAAGGCCTCTCCGGCCCCGGCCAAGCAGGCCACCCGCACCTCCGGCGCCATGCTCGCCAAGGACGGCAAGGCGCTCACCCTGCGCTTCGTCCTCCCGGCCGGACCCGGCTCGGAGTCCCTGCGCGCGGTCGGCGAGCGGATCGCCCAGATGCTGCGGAAGGTCGGGGTGAACACCGAGACGACCAAGGTGGCCGACGAGAGCTTCTTCAAGGACCACATCGCCTCGGGCCAGTACGACCTGGCCCTCTACTCCTGGCCCGCGACCGCCTACCCGGCCACCGACGCCCGGCCCATCTTCGCCAAGCCGGAGCCGGCCGCGGACGGCTCGCTCCTCGTCGAACAGAACTACACCCGGGTCGGCACCGACCACATCGACCAGCTCTTCGACCAGGCGGTCGGCGAGCTGAACGAGGAGCAGTCCCGCGAGCTGATCCGCAAGGCGGACGCCCGGATCTGGGCCGCCGCCGGCTCCATCCCGCTCTACCAGCGCCCGGAGCTGGTGGCCGTCAAGCCGGGCCTGGCCAACGCCGGCGCCTTCGGCCTCGGCACCCCCCGCTACCAGGACATCGGCTGGAAGAAGCCGCCGACCGCCAAGGACAAGAAGAAGTAGCGTGGGCGAAGAAGTGATGACAAAGGGGTGCCTGTCAGGTTGACCCCCGGGTAGCAAGCTCAGATGTGACTCAAGTCCCTTGCCCGCCGGATCCCCGGCGGGCAAGGTCGTGCCATACCCATTGACCCGGCCGTTGACCCGCATGATTACCGGCACGATGGGCGGTCCGGGCACCCCACGCAGCACTCGGCCGCGCTCATTCGTCCGGCCTCTTGACAGCCCCCCGGCAGGCGGTTCCCGCCACGCGACGTACCATGGGGTAAGGCCGTGGCAGGTTTTCGCCCGGCCGAGGCGCGCGTGCCAGGCCGTACGCGACGCCATCCACGATCCCGGGAGAAGCGCCGAAGTGCCCACGCGCCACGACATCCGTAACGTCGCCATCGTCGCCCACGTCGACCATGGCAAGACGACCATCGTCGATGCCATGCTCAAGCAGGCCGGTGCCTTCGCCGCCCACCAGCACCTCGACGACCGCATGATGGACTCGAACGACCTGGAGCGTGAGAAGGGCATCACGATCCTCGCCAAGAACACGGCGGTGAAGTATCACCCCAAGGACGGCGGGGCCCCGATCACGATCAACATCATCGACACCCCCGGCCACGCCGACTTCGGTGGTGAGGTCGAGCGCGGTCTGTCGATGGTGGACGCGGTCGTCCTGCTGGTGGACGCCTCGGAGGGTCCGCTGCCCCAGACCCGCTTCGTCCTGCGCAAGGCCCTGCAGGCGAAGATGCCGGTCATCCTCTGCATCAACAAGACCGACCGTCCGGACTCCCGGATCGACGAGGTCGTCAACGAGACGTACGACCTCTTCCTCGACCTGGACGCGGACGAGGACCAGATCGAGTTCCCGATCGTCTACGCCTGCGGCCGTGACGGCGTCGCCTCGCTGACCAAGCCGGAGGACGGCACCGTCCCCGCGGACAGCGACAACCTGGAGCCGTTCTTCTCCACCATCCTGGAGCACGTCCCGGCCCCGGTGTACGACGAGGAGGCCCCCCTCCAGGCGCACGTCACCAACCTGGACGCCGACAACTTCCTCGGCCGCATCGCGCTGCTCCGCGTCGAGCAGGGCGAGCTGCGCAAGGGCCAGACCGTCGCGTGGATCAAGCGTGACGGCACGATGTCCAACGTCCGCATCACCGAGCTGATGATGACCGAGGCGCTCACCCGCAAGCCGGCCGAGGTGGCGGGCCCGGGTGACATCTGCGCGGTCGCCGGTATCCCCGACATCATGATCGGCGAGACCCTGGCCGACCCGGAGAACCCGATCGCGCTCCCGCTGATCTCGGTCGACGAGCCGGCGATCTCCATGACCATCGGTACGAACACCTCCCCGATGGTCGGCCGCGGCGGCAGCGGCAAGGGCGCGGACGCCAAGTCCGCGGTCAAGGACCGCAAGGTCACCGCCCGCCAGGTCAAGGACCGTCTGGACCGCGAGCTGATCGGTAACGTCTCGCTCCGCGTCCTCGACACCGAGCGCCCGGACGCCTGGGAGGTCCAGGGCCGCGGTGAGCTCGCGCTCGCCATCCTGGTCGAGCAGATGCGCCGCGAGGGCTTCGAGCTGACCATCGGCAAGCCGCAGGTGGTCACGCAGGAGGTCGACGGCAAGGTCCACGAGCCGGTCGAGCGCATGACGATCGACGTGCCCGAGGAGCACATGGGCGCGGTCACGCAGCTCATGGGCGTCCGCAAGGGCCGCATGGACAACATGTCGAACCACGGTTCCGGCTGGGTCCGCATGGAGTTCGTCGTCCCGTCGCGCGGTCTCATCGGCTTCCGTACCGAGTTCCTGACCGGTACGCGCGGCACCGGCATCGCCCACTCGATCCACGAGGGCCACGAGCCGTGGTTCGGCCCGCTGGTGACCCGTAACAACGGTTCGCTGGTCGCCGACCGCGCCGGTTCGGTCACGCCGTTCGCGATGATCAACCTGCAGGAGCGCGGCGTCCTGTTCACCGACCCCGGCACCGAGGTGTACGAGGGCATGATCGTCGGCGAGAACTCGCGCTCCGACGACATGGACGTGAACATCACCAAGGAGAAGAAGCTCACCAACATGCGTGCGGCTTCCGCGGACAACACGGAGAACGTGATTCCGCCCCGCAAGCTCTCCCTGGAGCAGTCCCTGGAGTTCTGCCGCGACGACGAGTGCGTCGAGGTGACCCCGGAGGCCGTCCGCATCCGCAAGGTCGTGCTGGACCAGAAGGACCGCTCGCGCACCGCGTCGCGCGCCAAGTCGGCCAAGTAGGAGTAAAGACCTTACGCAGCAGGGCCGTTGCGTCGCCCGTCCTGTGGTTTGCTCGGGCGGGCGGTCGCGGCGGACGCTGCGGGTCGCAGCACTCTGAAATGCAGCAGCCCCTCCTGTCACGGAGTCCGTGACGGGAGGGGCTGTTCGCTTTTGTCAAGCGGATTTTGGCGTTCTGGTGTCCGCATACCGACCGTGACACTCCGGAAGATGAGCTAACCGTCCGTTTCGCACGTGTCTGTCTCCTATCCGTTTGTCCGGATTTCGGGTTTCTGCCGCGGATCGATGTTGTGAAAACGAGACCACCCAAGTGTGGTTTACGGCCTGGCAGTCCCTGAGGATGGCTCCATTGAGCTCGGGTCAATGGGTCACGCGCTGTGGGGAGCGCGCCGACTCACGAGCACACTATGGGCAGGAATTCGCTCGCCGTCAGGGGTGTCGGCGAGGTTTTTTTGCCCCTCAAGTCGATCAGTGGACTCATGAGGAGGAAACCCATGCGCGGTGCCAAGAGCGCCAAGTGGGTCGTGGGCGCGGTTGTCGTCGCCCTGGCCGCTACCGCCTGTGGCGGCGGTGACGGTGACAGCAAGGACAAGGGCAGCGCTGCCAACGGTGGCGTGTTCCGGATGGGCAGCACGGAGCCGGACACCATCGACCCGGGGCGTGCCCACGAGTCCACCGGTATCCTGCTCGCCAACGCGCTGTTCACCGGCCTGTACGGCAACACGCCGGACGGCCTGGCCGAGCCCGCGCTCGCCGAGTCGGCGACGTCGGACGAGGGTTGCACCTCCTGGACCTTCAAGATCAAGCCCGACACCAAGTTCTCCAACGGCGAGGTCGTGGACGCCGAGGCGTTCGCCCGCGGTTGGGCCCGTGCCGCGCACAAGGCCGCCGCGTCCGACGTGGCGTACCACTTCGCCGGCATCAAGGGTTACGCCGAGCTGCAGGACGGCTCCGCCAAGACCTTCTCCGGTGTCACCACCCCGGACCCGAACACCATCAAGGTGGACCTGTCCAAGGCGGACTGCGAGTTCGTCCTGAAGACGGCGCACAACGCCTACAGCCCGGTTCCGAAGGCCGCCAAGGTCGGCGAAGAGGACAAGGCGTTCGGCGAGGCCCCCATCGGTAACGGTCCGTTCAAGATGGACGGCACCTGGGAGCACAACAAGGCGATCAACCTCGTCCGCAACGACGACTACTCGCTGACCAAGGCCTCCCTCGAGAAGGTCCAGGTCACGCTCCTCAACGACAAGACCGCGCAGCAGCTCGAGTACGACGGCTTCCAGGCCGGCACCTTCGACTACGCGCACATCCCGACGCCGATGCTCAAGACGGCCGAGGCGAAGTACAAGCCGCAGAACAAGTGGTTCGCCAAGGACACGAACGGCATGAACTTCGTTCTGCCGATCGGTGACAACGGTCCGACGAACAACAAGGACGCCCGTCTGGCGATCTCCTACGCGATCGACCGTCAGGCCATCGCCAAGGGTGTCTTCCAGGGCTACCAGACCCCGTCGACCACCATCGTGCCGCCGGCGTTCCCGAAGGCGTACCAGAAGGACCTCTGCGTCTCCTGCGTCAAGCAGGACGTCGCCAAGGCGAAGGAGCACGCCGAGAAGGGCGGCCTGAAGCCGGGCACCGAGATCCGCTTCAGCTTCAACACCGGTGCGGGCCACGAAGAGTGGGTCCAGGCCATCGCCAAGCAGCTCGAGGACGTCCTGGGCGTCAAGGTCAAGCTGGACGGCAAGGACTTCCCGGGCATGCTCAAGGAGCAGCAGAGCTCCGCGGCCTCCGGTCTGTACCGCTTCGCGTGGGGCGCGGACTACCCGACCCCGGAGAACTTCCTGTTCCCGCTGCTGCACTCGGCCTCGATGAACAAGGACGCCGAGGGCAACGTGACCGGTGACAACCGCGTCCGTTACAACAACCCCGAGTTCGACAAGCTGATCGACACGGCTCGCTCCACCAAGGACGAGACCGCTCGCATCGCGATGTACAAGCAGGCCGAGAAGATGGCCATGGACGACATGGCGCTCATCCCGACCTTCAACCGTTCCCAGTTCCGCCTGATGGCGACCGACAAGTTCAACGGTCTGGACGACATCAACTTCAACGAGGACCCGATCCTCGAGAAGATCTCGATCAAGAAGTAATCGGTTCGGACGGTATATCCGTCAGGAGCGAACGTGCCGCGGCCCCCGGGTGACCGGTGGGCCGCGGCCCCGCTCGGCAGGCCGTTTTCACTTCGGCACCCCTCACATCCGCGGGCAACCCCCGCACGCCGAGAGCCGGCCCGTTCCATGGGCTGGAGGCCGCTGCTCCCAGAAGCGGCCAGGTAGAGAGGCAAAACATGGGAAGGTACGTCGCCCGTCGCCTCGGGCAGATGGTCATAGTCCTCATAGGCGCGACCATGGTTCTGTTCGCGTGTCTGTTCGTACTCCCCGGCGATCCCGTGGGTTCGATCGCGGGCAGCGACAAGGCACGTGACCCCGCAGTGGTCGCGGAACTGAAGGCGCGTTACGGGCTCGACAAGTCGTTGCCCGAGCAGTACGTCAACTACGTCGCGAAGGTTGCCACCGGCGACCTCGGCGAGGACTTCGTGCAGCGCCGCGAGGTTTCCGAGATCCTCGGCCCCAAGCTTCAGAACACGGCGAAGCTGGCCATCCTGGCCATCGTGCTCGTCACCGTGTTCGGTATGGGCGTGGGCATCATCGCCGCGCTCTACAGATACAGCATTCTCGACATGGCCACGACATTTTTTACGACGATGGCCGTCGGGTTCCCCACCTTCGTGATCGGCATGCTGCTCATGAAGTTCTTCGCCGTGGACCTCCAGTGGTTCCCACAGCTCGGCGGAGACAAGCTCGAAGGCATGGTCCTTCCCGCGATCACCCTCGCCATCACCGACGTCGCCTTCGTCGCCCGCCTGACCCGCGGCACGATGCTCGAGGTGCTGCGCGCGGACTACGTGAAGACGGCCGTGGCCAAGGGACTTCCGCGCCGCCGCGTGCTGTTCAAGCACGTGCTGCGCAACTCGTCCATTCCCGTGGTCACGTACCTGGGTATTTCGTTCGGCGGACTCCTCGGTGGTGCGCTCATCACTGAGGCGATCTTCAACTGGGACGGTGTCGGTCTGGCACTGGTTCAGGCGATTCAGCAGCAGAACAACCCGATCGTCATCGGTGTCGTGACGTACAGCGTCGCGATCTTCGTCGTCCTCAGCCTCATCGTGGACCTGCTGTACGCGGCCCTCGACCCGCGTATCCGCCTCAGCTGACCGCCCCCAAGGAGGATTTCCTCATGTCTGAGCTCGCAACGAGCCCGGCGATCGGGGACGAGAACCCCGTGTCGTCCGCTTCGGCCGCCGCCGAACCCGCACCCAAGCAACTCAGCCAGTGGGGCGAGATCCGGCACCGCTACGTCCAGAACAAGCTGGCCGTCGTCGGTCTCGTGATCATCTCCCTGCTGTTCCTGACGGCGATATTCGGCGACATGCTCGCCCCGTTCGACCCGAGCGCGCAGGACCTCGAGAACACCCTCGCCTCGCCCAACGGCACCCACTGGATGGGCACCGACGCCCTGGGCCGCGACATGTTCTCGCGCCTCATCGCCGGCACCCGCGTCGCCATGTTCGTCGGCCTCGCCTCGATCTTCTTCGCGGTGCTGATCGGTGTCGCCCTCGGCGCCATCGCCGGCTACTTCGCCGGCTTCGCCGACACCCTGGTCATGCGCGTCGCGGACGTGTTCCTCGCGTTCCCGCTGATGATCGGTGCCGTCGTCATCATCCTGGTCACCGGGCGCGGCATCACCCCGGTGGTCATCTCGCTGGCCATCTTCTCCTGGGCCACCGTGTCCAGGCTCCTGCGCAGCTCGATCCTGTCGGTGCGCGAGATGGACTACGTCCACGCGGCCAAGGCGCTCGGCGCCGGCGGCTGGCGGGTCGTCCGCACGCACATCCTGCCGAACTCGCTGACCGCCGTTCTGGTCTACGCGACGTTCAACGTCGGCACCACGATCGTCGGTGTGGCAGCGCTCTCCTTCCTCGGAGCCGGTGTCCCCGTCGACGTCCCCGAGTGGGGCAACATGCTGGCGGCCGGACAGGGCTTCATCGGCGTCAACGACTACCTGTGGTACTTCCCCAGCCTGTTCGTCGTCGTCACCGTGCTCGGCTTCGCCTTCGTCGGCGACGGCCTGCGTGACGCGCTCGACCCGAAGCTCCGGTAGGGCCGCCCGATGCCCCGAGACAACATCAGCAAGCAGGACGAAGGTGGCGGCGTGACGACGTCGGAGATTCTCAGCGTTGCGGAGACGGGTGGCGGGTCCGCCGTGCCGCTGCTGGAGGTGGACAACCTCCAGGTCGAGTTCAAGACCCGTGACGGGGTCGCCAAGGCCGTCAACGGCGTGAGCTACAGCGTCAACGCCGGCGAAACCCTCGCCGTGCTCGGCGAGTCCGGCTCCGGCAAGTCCGTCACCGCACAGGCGATCATGGGCATTCTCGACAGCCCGCCCGGACGGATCGCCGGCGGCGAGGTGCGCTTCCACGGCAAGGACATCCTCAAGATGTCCGACGAGGAGCGCCGCAAGCTCCGCGGCAACAAGATGGCGATGATCTTCCAGGACGCGCTGTCGTCCCTGAACCCGGTCTACTCGGTGGGCGACCAGCTCGGCGAGATGTTCCGGGTCCACCGCGGCATGTCCAAGAAGGACTCGAAGGTCAAGGCCATCGAGCTCATGGACCGGGTGAAGATCCCCGCCGCCAAGGCGCGCGTGGGCGATTACCCGCACCAGTTCTCCGGCGGTATGCGCCAGCGCATCATGATCGCCATGGCGCTGGCCCTGGAGCCGGACCTGATCATCGCCGACGAGCCCACCACGGCCCTCGACGTGACGGTCCAGGCCCAGGTCATGGACCTGCTCGCGGAGCTCCAGCGCGAGATGAACATGGGCCTGATCCTGATCACCCACGACCTCGGCGTCGTCGCCGACGTCGCGGACAAGATCGCCGTCATGTACGCGGGCCGGATCGTCGAGACCGCTCCGGTCCACGAGATCTACAAGCGTCCGTCCCACCCGTACACCCGCGGCCTGCTCGACTCGATCCCGCGCCTGGACCAGAAGGGCCAGGAGCTCTACGCGATCAAGGGTCTGCCGCCCAACCTGCTCCGCATTCCGACGGGCTGCGCCTTCAGCCCCCGCTGTCCCAAGGCGCAGGACATCTGCCGTACGGAGATCCCCGTACTGCACCCCGTCACCGAGCAGGACGGCACCGAACTGCCGGGCCGCGGCAGCGCGTGCCACTTCTGGAAGGAGCAGATCCATGGCTGAGCTCACCAAGAACGCCACCGAGCGCGAGCCGATCCTCCAGGTCCGCAACCTGGTCAAGCACTTCCCGCTGACCCAGGGCATCCTGTTCAAGAAGCAGGTCGGCGCGGTCAAGGCGGTCGACGGGATCTCCTTCGACCTCTACCAGGGCGAGACCCTCGGCATCGTCGGCGAGTCCGGCTGTGGCAAGTCCACGGTCGCCAAGCTCCTGATGAACCTGGAGCGGGCCACCTCCGGCCAGGTGCTCTACAAGGGCGAGGACATCAGCCGGCTGTCCGGCAAGGCCCTCAAGGCCGTGCGCCGCAACATCCAGATGGTCTTCCAGGACCCGTACACCTCGCTGAACCCGCGCATGACGGTCGGCGACATCATCGGGGAGCCCTTCGAGATCCACCCCGAGGTGGCTCCCAAGGGCGACCGGCGCCGCAAGGTCCAGGAGCTCCTGGACGTCGTGGGCCTGAACCCGGAGTACATCAACCGGTACCCGCACCAGTTCTCCGGCGGTCAGCGCCAGCGCATCGGCATCGCCCGCGGCCTGGCCCTGCAGCCCGAGATCATCATCTGCGACGAGCCGGTCTCCGCGCTCGACGTGTCGGTGCAGGCGCAGGTCATCAACCTGATGGAGAAGCTCCAGGACGAGTTCAACCTCTCCTACCTCTTCATCGCGCACGACCTGTCGATCGTCCGGCACATCTCGGACCGCGTCGGCGTCATGTACCTGGGCAAGATGGCCGAGATCGGCTCCGACGCCCAGATCTACGAGCACCCGACGCACCCGTACACCCAGGCGCTGCTCTCCGCCGTCCCGGTCCCCGACCCGGAGGCCCGCGAGGGCCGCGAGCGCATCATCCTGAGCGGTGACGTCCCGTCGCCGGCCAACCCGCCGTCGGGCTGCCGCTTCCGCACCCGCTGCTGGAAGGCCCAGGACAAGTGCTCCACCGAGGAGCCGCTGCTGGCGATCCCGGAGCGCTTCAAGGGCCAGACCGGCCCGGCCGCGCACGAGTCGGCGTGCCACTTCGCGGAGGAGAAGGCCATCCTGGCCGTCTGACCTCCGACGGACCCGCAGGGCCACGGCCGGTCCCCGGTGCTTCGAGCACCGGGGACCGGCCGTTTCCGTACGGGTCCGGGAAACCCGGTTGCGGCACGGGGAGCGCGGCCCGGAGAGTGAGGCAATGACCCTCACCGTACGGCCCGCCGGGCCCGGGGACGCGGCCGACATCTGCGCCCTCCTCAACGCCGTCGACATGATCGAGATCGGCCGCCCGGAAACCGACCTGGGCACCGTCGAATCCGACCTCAACGCCCCCGACGTCGACCTGGCCACCGACTCCTGGCTCGCCTTCGAGGGCGGGCGGCTCGTGGCCTACGCCCTCGTCTGGGCCGACTCCGGGCCGGGCCGCGTCGACGGCGACCACTACGTACTGCCCGGCCACGACGAGGCGGCCGTCCTGCTGCTGGAGCGCATGGAGGCCAGGGCCCGCGAGCTGACCGCCGGCTCCGGCGTCCTGCGGCTCCAGCTCAACGTGGAGCCCACCCTCGACCTCTCCCACCTCACCGGGCGCGGCTACCGCACCATCCGCCGCTACCAGGTCATGACCCGCTCCCTGTCGCCGGCCGCCGACCCGGCGCCGGCCCTCCCGGACGGGCTCACCCTGCGCCACTGCGCCGACGACGAGGCCGACCGCCGCCGGGCCCACGCCCTGATCGAGGAGACCTTCGCGGCGCACTTCGGCCATGTGGACCGCCCGTACGAGAGCTGGCTGGACCACATCGACGGCCGCCGCCTCGACTGGTCCCTGGTCTGGATCGCGAGCCTGCCCGGCCACGGCGACGCGGCCGTCCTGCTCACCCGCGACGACCGCACCAGCATGGGCTGGGTCGGCCACATCGGCGTACGCAAGGAACTGCGCGGCCGCGGCCTCGGCGGCTTCCTGCTGCGCCACTGCTTCGCGGCCTACGCCGCCCGCGGCCGCGACACCATCGGCCTCGGCGTGGACACCCACAACGAAACGGGCGCACTCGGGCTCTACGAGGCGCACGGCATGGGCCTGCACTACGCGGTCGACTCCTGGGAGCTGCCGTTGCACTCGCAGGGGTGACGGGTGGCCGCTGCTGCTTCGTTGCCGGCCGTCGTGTAGCCCGTACGGGTGGAAGCGGGCGCTGCGCGCGCGGGGTCCTGGCGAAGCTGCCATGGTCGGTGCACGACGTGAGGGCTGTTGTGCAGATCGAGCGGGGTGGCTGGTGGCACGCGCTGGGGGCAAGCCGAAGCGGGCGCTGCGCACGCCGGCCGCCGCCTTCACCGTGTCAGCGCCCCACGGCGCGCGGATCCGGGATCGTCTGCGCCTGTCCGGCCGCGATGCCGAAGTACTGCGGATCGTCGGCGAGTACCTCGGCGGGCTCGCCCGTGCCGATCTGGCAGACCGGGTGCGGATCGGGACGGTGGCAGCCACGCAGAACCGGCGGGCGGCGCGGAAGCGCGCGTTGACCAGGGTGTCGTCGTCACGGTGGGCGGGCGCCATCACCCGTGCGTCCGAGGACCAGTACCAGCTCTCACTGCGCTGTCTCCTTGACGAGCGAACCTCGCTGCGCCGGGCCGTCTCCAAGATCCGGCAGCGCGCGGGGGTGCCGTGCGGGCAGCGTGTGGCTGGTGTCCGCGGCTACTCGAGCCAGGCCGAGCGCGCCCAGAAGCAGCGCCGGCTGCGGGTGCTCCCCGGACGCATGGCCGAGGTGGAGGCGCGAATCGAGGCCGGGCATCCGGCGATCGTCGTCGGCGGCCGAAGGCTCGTGAAAACCCGGCACAACCTCACCGCGGCCGGGCTCACGTCAAAGCAGTGGCGGGAGCAGGGGGACGCACGGCGCATGTTCCTGACCGCAGACGGAGAGTCGGGCGCGCCGTACGGGAACTACACGATCACCGTGGATCCGGCTGACGGCACGCTCGCCTCCTGGTCCTGCGTGAAGACAGCGCTTCCCACCCCGTCCGAGCTGGCCGCCGCAGGTGCCCGGCTGCTCGCGGTCGACCTGAACGCCGGCCACCTTGCCGCCTGCGTCGTGGACGTGCACGGCAATCCGGTCGGTGAGCCCGTCACCCTGCCCACTGACCTGACCGGGCCCGCATCCCGGCGCGACGGGCGTTTGCGGGCTGCGATCACCGAACTCGTCGACCTCGCCCGGGCGAACGGTTGCGACGGTCTGGCGATCGAGAACCTCGGCTTCGGTGACGCCCGGTCAACCGGCCGGGAAACGATGGGCCGGGGCAAGCGGGGCAAGGCGTTTCGCCGCACCGTCGCCGGACTGCCCACCGCCCGCTTCCGGGAGCGACTGCGTTCGATGGCTCACCATCGAGGGCTCGTCGTGGTCGCGGTCGATCCGGCCTACACCTCCCGCTGGGGCCGCCGGTACTGGCAGGCAGCGCTTCAGGAGCAATCGAAGACCACCCTCGTCACCGGCCATCATGCGGCCGCCGTGGCGATCGGCAGACGTGCCCTCGGCCACGGGACGCGGCGTCGGCCAGGTGTGACCGCACACGACCAGAGGATCGTCGTGCGGAGAGCTACCGGCCAGACCGCGCCCCGCCCGACGGCGCACGGGACCACGAGCCCGCCGAGGACCACAGGCGCACCCCACGAGGGGCGTAAGACCTGCTGGGACCGGAGCGAACGGTTCGCGCGGGTCCCTGCCTCCCAAGACCGTTCGGGGAGGCAACCGGCCAGTCCGGGAGACGGCGATTCGCCCAACAGTGGCCAATATCGCTAGGAACGGTGCAATCGGTCCAACCAGCGATGCACGATGCGATCTATATGGTGACATTGGCGCCTAAGTGAGTCTGGGACCCATAGGAGGCACTCCATGCGCGGAGCCACCCACGCCAAGTGGGCCGCATGTGCGGTGGCCGTCGCCCTCGCGGCGACGGCCTGCGGCGGTGGAAGCGACAGCGGTGGGGGCGGGGGCGACGCGGGGATCGTCAGCTCTTCGTGGGGTGACCCGCAGAACCCGCTGGAGCCTGCCAATACCAACGAGGTGCAGGGCGGCAAGGTCCTCGACATGCTGTTCCGGGGTCTCAAGCGCTACGACCCGAAGACCGGCGAGGCGAACAACATGCTCGCCGAGACGATCGAGACGACGGACAGTCAGAACTTCACGATCACGCTGAAGGACGGCTGGAAGTTCAGCAACGACGAGCCGGTCACCTCGCAGTCCTTCGTGGACGCCTGGAACTACGGCGCGGACGTGCGCAACAAGCAGAACAACTCGCCGTTCTTCTCCGACATCGTCGGCTACCAGGACGTGCACCCGGCCTCCGGGGAACCGAAGGCGAAGACGATGTCCGGCCTGGTGGTGAAGGACTCCAAGACCTTCACCGTCGCCCTCAAGAACAAGTTCTCGACCTGGCCCGAGACCCTCGGCTACCAGGCCTTCTCGCCGCTGCCCAAGGCGTTCTTCACCGACCACACCGGCTGGCTGAACAAGCCCGTCGGCAACGGCCCGTACACGGTGGACTCGTACACCAAGGGCACCGGCATGAAGCTGCGCAAGTGGGACGCGTACCCGGGTACGGACAAGGCGCAGAACGGCGGCGTGGACCTGAAGGTCTACACCGACAACAACACCGCCTACACCGACCTGATCTCGGGCAACCTCGACCTCGTCGACGACATCCCGGCGCAGCAGCTGAAGAACGTCAAGAACGACCTCGGCGACCGGTACATCAACCAGCCCGCCCTCATCATCCAGACCCTCACCTTCCCGCTGTACGACCCGCAGTGGAGCAAGCCGGGCACGGAGAAGGTCCGCCAGGGCATCTCCCGGGCGATCAACCGCGACGAGATCACCAAGCAGATCTTCCGCGAAACCCGCACCCCCGCCAAGGACTGGACCTCGCCGGCGCTCGGCGAGAAGGGCGGCTTCTCCTCGACGGTCTGCGGCGACGCCTGCGTCTACGACCCGGCGGAGGCGAAGAAGCTCATCCAGGAGGGCGGCGGGCTCCCCGGCGGCAAGGTCACGCTGACCTCCAACGTGGACACCGGCTCGCACCGCGACTGGATGGACGCCGTCTGCAACAGCGTCAACAACGCGCTCGGCGAGGGCCCGGTGTGCACGGTCAACCCGATCGGCACCTTCGCCGACTTCCGCAACCAGCAGAGCGCCTTCAAGCTGACCGGCCCCTTCCGTTCCGGCTGGCAGGCCGACTACCCGCTCATCCAGAACTTCCTCCAGCCGCTCTACTACACCGGCGCGTCCTCCAACTACGGGAAGTTCAGCAACCCGGACTTCGACAAGCTCGTCGACGAGGCCAACCAGGAGAGCGACCCGGCCAAGGCCATCGCGAAGTTCCAGGACTCCGAGAAGATCCTCGCCGAGCAGATGCCGGCCATCCCGCTCTGGTACCAGAACGGCAGCGCGGGCTACGCCGAGCGCCTCTCGGACGTTGCGCTCAACCAGTTCAGCGTGCCCGTGTACGACCAGATCAAGGTCAGCTGACCCACGTTTCGGATCGATCCTGGAGCAGTCCATGGGACGTTATGTGATCCGGCGGCTGCTCCAGATGATCCCGGTGTTCATCGGCAGCACGTTCCTGATCTTCGTCATGGTGTACGCGCTCGGCGACCCGGTCGCGGCCCTCTTCGGCGACAAGGCCCCCGACCCCGCGACCGCCGCCCGCATCCGCAAGGACCTCTACCTCGACCAGCCCCTGTGGAAGCAGTACCTCCACTACATGGGCCAGATCTTCCAGGGCGACTTCGGCACGGCCTTCAACGGCCAGTCCGTCACCGAGCTGATGGCCAGCGCCTTCCCCGTCACCCTGCGCCTGACCCTGGTCGCGATCTTCTTCGAGGTCGTCATCGGCATCACCCTCGGCGTGCTCAGCGGGCTGCGCCGCGGCAAGACCGTCGACACCTCCGTGCTCGTGGCCACCCTCGTGGTCATCTCCGTGCCCACCTTCGTGACGGGCTACCTGCTCCAGTACCTCTTCGGCGTCAAATGGGGCTGGGTGCGGCCCACCGTCTCCCCGGAAGCCCCCCTCAACGAGCTGATCCTGCCCGGCATCGTCCTCGCGCTGGTCTCCCTCGCCTACGTCACCCGGCTGTCGCGCACCTCCATCGCCGAGAACGTCAAGGCCGACTACGTGCGCACGGCCACCGCCAAGGGTCTGCCCCGGCACCGGGTCGTCACCCGCCACCTGCTGCGCAACTCCCTGATCCCGGTGGTCACCTTCATCGGCACCGACATCGGCGCCCTGATGGGCGGCGCCATCGTCACCGAGCGGATCTTCAACATCCACGGCGTCGGCTACCAGCTCTACCAGGGCATCCTGCGCAACAACTCGCCCACCGTCGTCGGCTTCGTGACCATCCTCGTCATCGTCTTCCTGCTGGCGAACCTGCTCGTCGACCTGCTCTACGCGGTCCTGGACCCGAGGATCCGTTATGCCTGAGACCGAGCCCGAGCCCCCCGAGCGCGCCGAAGGCCCCGGCGGATACGACCCCGTCGGCCCCCGCCGGCACGAGGCGATCTCCCCCACCGGCCAGGGAGGACCCATGGATCTCGCGCTGCAGGAAGCCGAGAGCGTCGAGGGCATCGAGAAGGCCGCAGGGCCGACCGGCCCCGGACCCACCGAGAAGGCCCGCTCGCTGTGGTCCGACGCCTGGCACCAGCTGCGCCGCAACCCCGTCTTCGTCCTCTCCTCGCTGCTGATCCTCTTCCTCGTGATCATCTCGATCTGGCCGCAGCTCATCGCGAGCGGCGACCCGCTCCAGTGCGACCTGTCCAAATCGCAGCAGGGCTCCTCCCCGGGCCACCCCTTCGGCTACGACACGCAGGGCTGCGACGTCTACACCCGCACGGTGTACGGGGCGCGCGCCTCCATCACCGTGGGCGTCTGCGCCACCCTCGGCGCCGCCCTGCTCGGCTCCGCGCTCGGCGGCCTCGCCGGCTTCTTCGGCGGCTGGGGCGACGCGATGCTCTCCCGGGTCGCCGACATCTTCTTCGGCATCCCGGTGGTCCTCGGCGGCCTGGTCTTCCTGTCGGTCGTCACCAGCACCACCGTGTGGCCCGTGGTCGGCTTCATCGTGCTCCTCGGCTGGCCGCAGATCGGCCGCATCGCCCGCGGCTCGGTGATCACCGCCAAACAGAACGACTACGTCCAGGCCGCCCGGGCCCTGGGCGCCGGCAACGGCCGGATGCTGCTGCGGCACGTGGCGCCCAACGCCGTCGCCCCCGTCATCGTCGTCGCCACCATCGCGCTCGGCACGTACATCGCGCTGGAGGCCACCCTGTCCTTCCTCGGCGTCGGCCTGCGCCCGCCCACCGTCTCGTGGGGCATCGACATCTCCAACGCGGCCTCGCAGATCCGCAACGCCCCGCACATGCTGCTCTGGCCGGCGGGCGCGCTGAGCATCACGGTGCTCGCCTTCATCATGCTCGGCGACGCGGTGCGCGACGCCCTCGACCCCAAGCTGCGCTGAGGAGCCCCGCACATGCTGCTCGAAGTCCGCGACCTGCACGTGGAATTCAAGACGCGCGACGGAGTCGCGAAGGCGGTCAACGGCGTCGACTACTCGGTGGACGAGGGCGAGACGCTCGCCGTGCTCGGCGAGTCGGGCTCCGGCAAGTCGGTGACCGCCCAGGCCGTGATGGGGATCCTCGACATGCCGCCGGGCCGGATCGCGGGCGGCGAGATCCTCTTCAAGGGCAAGGACCTCCTCAAGATGAAGGAGGAGGAGCGGCGCAGGATCCGCGGCGCCGACATGGCGATGATCTTCCAGGACGCGCTCTCCTCGCTGAACCCGGTCCTGAGCGTCGGCAAGCAGCTCGGCGAGATGTACGAGGTCCACCGCGGGATGTCCCGCAAGGACGCCAAGGCCAAGGCCGTCGAGCTGATGGACCGGGTGCGGATCCCGGCGGCGAAGCAGCGGGTGGGGGACTTCCCGCACCAGTTCTCGGGCGGCATGCGCCAGCGCATCATGATCGCCATGGCGCTGGCCCTGGAGCCCTCGCTGATCATCGCGGACGAGCCGACGACGGCCCTGGACGTGACCGTCCAGGCGCAGGTGATGGACCTGCTCGCCGAACTGCAGCGCGAGCTCAACATGGGCCTCATCCTGATCACCCACGACCTGGGCGTGGTCGCGGACGTGGCCGACAAGATCGCCGTCATGTACGCCGGCCGGATCGTCGAGGCGGCCCCCGTCCACGAGATCTACAAGGCGCCCGCGCACCCGTACACGCGCGGCCTGCTGGACTCCATCCCGCGCCTGGACCAGAAGGGGCAGGAGCTGTACGCCATCAAGGGGCTGCCGCCGAACCTGCTGGCCATCCCGCCCGGCTGCGCCTTCAACCCGCGCTGTCCGATGGCGCAGGCCGTCTGCCGCGCCGAGGTCCCGCCGCTCGCGCAGGTCGCCGAGGAGCGTACCAGCGCGTGCTTCTTCTGGAAGGAGTGCCTCCATGGCTGAGTCCCTTCTGGAAGTGAAGGACCTGGTCAAGCACTACCCGCTGACCCAGGGCATCGTCTTCCGCAAACAGGTCGGCGCGGTCAAGGCCGTCGACGGGGTCTCCTTCGACCTGCGCGCCGGGGAGACGCTGGGCATCGTCGGCGAGTCCGGCTGCGGGAAGTCGACCGTCGCCAAGATGCTGGTCAACCTGGAGCGGCCGACGGCGGGTTCGATCCTCTACAAGGGGGAGGACCTCACCAAGCTGTCCGGCCGCGCCCTGAAGGCCGTGCGCCGCAACATCCAGATGGTCTTCCAGGACCCGTACACCTCGCTGAACCCGCGGATGACGGTCGGCGACATCATCGGGGAGCCCTACGAGATCCACCCCGAGGTGGCTCCCAAGGGCTCGCGCCGGCAGAAGGTCCAGGACCTCCTCGACGTGGTCGGCCTGAACCCGGAGTACATCAACCGCTACCCGCACCAGTTCTCCGGCGGCCAGCGCCAGCGCATCGGCATCGCCCGCGGCCTCGCGCTCCAGCCCGAGATCATCGTGGCCGACGAGCCGGTCTCCGCGCTCGACGTCTCCGTGCAGGCGCAGGTCATCAACCTCCTGGACCGCCTCCAGAAGGACTTCAGCCTGTCCTACGTCTTCATCGCGCACGACCTGTCGATCGTGCGGCACATCTCGGACCGGGTGGGCGTCATGTACCTGGGCCGGATCGTGGAGATCGGCACCGACAGCCAGATCTACGACCACCCCACCCACCCGTACACCCAGGCCCTGCTTTCGGCCGTTCCCGTACCGGACCCCGAGGCCCGGGCCCACCGCGAGCGGATCATCCTCTCCGGTGACGTGCCGTCCCCGGCCAACCCGCCGTCGGGCTGCCCCTTCCGCACCCGCTGCTGGAAGGCCGAGCCGCGCTGCGCGGCGGAGGTGCCGCTGCTCGCGGTGCCGCAGGCCTTCCCCTCGGGCCCGGCGGCCCACCCCTCGGCGTGTCACTTCGCGGCGGAGAAACAGGTGGTCCCGCAGACGCCGGCGCCGGGCACCGAGGACTAGTCCCGGCCCGTCCGGCCCGGTTCCGGCCTGTCCTGTCCGTGGGACACGCACCCCGTCGACCGATGATTTCCAGCCACCCACGGGGTGTGAGGTGCGGGTGTGGCCAGTGCCCCACAACGCGGTTTACACGGGGGCAACTTGACCGTTTCTGCCCCGAGATCTGGGGCATGCAGCCTGTGTGGCGTGCGGCCGTGCGGGTGCCGACAGTCGGCCGGGGAGGCGTACAGCCGCCCCGGCCGACCTCCCCGTGACCCCGCCCGTGCGCGCCATGCGCCCCTCGTGCTGCCGGATTTCGATCGATGCGCTGGCACGGATAGTTATGATCCGTAGCGCACGGTGGGTATGACTCTCGCCGAGCGCGAATGCGCGTACCGATGTCCGCTCGACGTGGAGGTGAAACGCCGTGGCACTCTCGATCTCCGCCGTGGTGCTGCTGGCGATCATCGTCTTCCTGCTGGTCCGGAGGGCCGGCCTGAAGGCGGGGCACGCGGTCGTCTGCGTACTGCTGGGCTTCTACCTGGCGAGCTCCACCATCGCCCCGACCCTCAGCCAGCTCACCTCGAACGTGGCCAGCATGATCAGTGGCCTCAAGTTCTGAGCCGTGCCTCGTAGGCTAGGCCCATGAACGGTCTTCCCGCCCGTCGTCTGCTCCTCGTGCACGCGCACCCGGACGACGAGTCGATCAACAACGGCGTCACCATGGCCAAGTACGCGGCCGAGGGCGCCCACGTCGCGTTGGTGACCTGCACCCTCGGCGAGGAGGGCGAGGTCATCCCGCCCGCCCTCGCCCACCTGGCGGCCGACCGCGACGACACCCTCGGCGCCCACCGCGTCGGCGAACTCGCCGCCGCCATGGCCGAGCTGGGCGTCCACGACCACCGGTTCCTCGGCGGCCCCGGCCGCTTCCGGGACTCCGGGATGATGGGCGCCCCGCAGAACCACCGCCCGGGGGCCTTCTGGTCCGCCGACGTGGACGAGGCGGCCGCGTACCTCGTGGAGGTGATCCGCGAGCTGCGCCCGCAGGTGCTCGTCACGTACGACCCGGACGGCGGCTACGGGCACCCCGACCACATCCAGGCCCACCGGGTCGCCATGCGCGCCGCCGAACTGGCCGCGGAGACCGCGTACCGGCGCGACCTCGGCGACCCGCACGCGGTCGGGAAGATCTACTGGAACCGCGTCCCGCTCTCCGTGGTCGAGGAGGGCTTCGCCCGGCTGCGCGCCGCCGGAGCCGAGAACCCCTTCCCGGGGCTCGGCTCGCCCGAGGACGTGCCGGGGGTCGTCGACGACGAACGGATCACCGCCGAGATCGGGGCCGAGGAGGCCTTCGTCACGGCGAAGGCGGCGGCCATGCGGGCCCACGCCACCCAGATCGCCGTGGACGGACCCTTCTTCGCCCTCTCCAACGACCTGGCGCAGCCGCTGTTCACCCGCGAGTACTACGAACTGGTCGAGGGCCGGCCCGGCGTACCGGCGGGGGCGCGCGAGCACGACCTCTTCGCGGGGGTGGGGGCATGACCGGCAGCCTGACGGTGGGCCGGGTCGCCGGCGGCCTGGGTCTGGTGGTCGCGGGCGCGCTGACCGGCGCGGCCGGCTGGCTGGTGGTGGACCTGTGGTTCCCCGGCGGCCTGCTGCTCGCCCTGCTGGCCCTCTTCGGACTGTTCCTCGGGGGCCGGATCGCCCTCGGCACCGGCCTCGGCGTGGGCGGGGCCGCGGCCGGCTGGTTCCTCGCGTACGTGATGCTCAGCGTTCCGCGCCCCGAGGGGGACTTCCTCCTCAGTTCGTCCGGAATCGGCATGTACGCCTACCTTTTGGGTGGAACGGTGCTCGCTGTGATGTGTGCCACGATGCGCGGTCCGCTGGACCGGCCGGTTTCGGCCGCGCGCTCCGCCAAGTGACGTGGTGTCGGACCTCGTAGGGAGATCGGCGCACGGCCGGACGCGGGGTCTCCCGGGCCGGTTCAGGGGGGTTTGGCGGGCGCTGTGAGGAACCCCTGAATCCCGGCCGTCAGTTGCGTGCGGGCGGCGGCCAGTATGGTGGACGGGCCGCCGAGCTGCCCGCGCACGGTATGACGGGCGGCGGAGCCAACCGGGAGAACCTGCCTTGAGTCGTGAAACCGACAGTTCGTCCTCCGGGCCCAAGGGGCACGGTGGAGCCGCATACCCCTCGGGGACGCCGCCGTACGGAACCGGCCAGCACCCGTCCACGACCGTGCCGTCCGGACCTGGCGCGTCGACCGCTCCGGAGGAGAACCCTGTGACCTCGAAGCCGTCCACGCCCGAATCCGACGGGCCCAAGACCGAGACCACCCTGACGACCCGGATCCGGATCAACATCCCGGGTTCCCGGCCGATCCCGCCGGTGGTCGTGCGCAAGTCGATGGGCACCAACTCCGGCCCGGCCGCCGCCGCGCCGGAGCAGGGGCCGGAGCCGACGCCCGAGCCGAAGCCCGCGCCCGCGCAGCGGCCGAAGCCCCAGCCGACGCGGATCGAGGCCGAGCGGGAGCCCGAGCCGGCGCGCGCCCAGGGCCCGGCCGAAGCCGAGGAGCCGGCCGCCAGCAACTGGTTCGCCCCCCGCAAGCCGGCTGGCGCCGCCCCCGCGGCCCAGCCGCCCGCCGCCGCGCAGATGCCGCCGGCCGCGTCCGCCCCGCCGCCCCCGCTCGCGCAGCGGCCCGTGCCCGGCGGCGCGCCCACGCCCAGGCCCACCCCGACGCCGCCCCCGCCCGTGCCGGGCGGCGGCTACGCGCCCCCGCCGCGCACCCAGACCCCGCCCGCGCCGGACAGCGCCTACGCGCCGCCGCGCACCCCGCCGCCGCCCGTGGCGGACTACGGCACCGGCTACGCCCAGGCGCCCGCACACGCGCCCGCCGCCCCGATGCCCGGCGGCCCCGGCGTCGGCTCCACCCAGGGCTTCCCGGCGTACCCGGGCGACCAGGGCGACACCGGCCCCGTCACCGAGGCGTTCCCCGTCTACGGCAGCCAGCCCGCCGGCCCCACCGGCGGTCCCGGCTTCGGCTCCGGCCCGGTCGGCGGCCCCGGCGGCGGACCCCGCGTCGAGGAGGCGGCGGGCTGGCCCGGCCCCGAGCTGGACACGCCGGCGCCGACCCCCGTCCCCGCGCCGGCACCGGCGGCCCCGCGCCCCGCGCCCGCACAGCAGAAGGGCACCGCCAAGCCCGCCAAGAAGGGCCGCTCCAAGCTGGTCCTGCTCGGCGGCGGGATCGTGGCCCTGTTCGGCGTGGCCTACGGGGCCGGGCTGCTCCTGAACCACTCCGACGTCCCCAAGGGCACCACCGTCCTCGGCGTCGACATCGGCGGCAGCCGCGACGAGGCCGTGGCCAAGCTCCAGACGGCCTTCGGCACCCGCGCCTCCACCCCGATCCAGCTCAACGTCGGCGGCAAGCAGGTCGAGCTGAAGCCCGACAAGGCCGGGCTGACCCTCGACGGCCAGACCACCGTCCGCAACGCGGCCGGCAGCGACTACAACCCCGTCACCGTCATCGGCTCCCTCCTCGGCAACGAGCGCGTCGCCGACCCCGTGATGCCGGTCGACGAGGAGAAGCTCCAGGTCGCGCTCCAGGAGCTCGCGGGCACGGCCGGCTCGGCCACCGAGGGCGCGATCACCTTCGACACCGGCAAGGCCGTCGCCGTCCCCGGCAAGCCCGGCACCACCCTGGACGTGGACGGCTCCGTCGACCTCGTCACCAAGGCCTTCCGCGACCAGGTCGCCACCGGCAAGCCGGCCGTGGCCGAACTGCCGACCACCACCAAGGAACCGGCCGTCAACCAGGCCGAACTGGACCGGGCGATGAAGGAGTTCGCGGAGCCGGCGATGTCCGCCATCGCCACGGTCAAGGCGGGCGGCAAGTCCCTCCCCTTCGGCTCCAAGTCCCTGCCGAAGTTCCTCAGCATGCAGGCCGTGGACGGCCGCCTCACGGAGAAGTTCGACCTGGAGGCGCTCAAGGCCGTCTACGGGAACACCTTCGACGGGGTCCTGATCACCCGCGGCACCGGCGCCAAGACGGCGGTCACCCCGCAGGACGTCGCCGGCGCCCTCGGCAAGGCCCTGCGCGGCAAGACCACCGCCGAGCGGACCGTCGTCATCGAGACCAACGCCGGCTAGCCGGCCTGGCCCCGCGGCACGTCACGACGGACCAGTGCCCCCGCCCGGACCCTTAGGTTCCAGTGGTCATTGCAACACCCCAGCAGGGGATGCGATGGACTTCGAGATTCGTAGGGACCGACGGTGGCAGGGGCCGCGGACCCTGGTCCGTGAGCGGGAGGAATACTTCCGGCTCATGGACCAGGGCGTCAGCAGCAGGGAAGCGTGCCGGATCGTCGGAGTCGACCGTCGGACGGGAAGGCGCTGGCGGAATGGATTCACCCGGTCGGACAGCAAGAGGTGGACGCCACCGGTCGAGCTGGTGGGGCCCGAACCCGGGCCATCGCGGCATCTGCGGGAGCTCGATCGCCTTCACATAGCCGACCGGCTGCGGGAGAAGGCGTCGATCCGGACGATCGCCGCCGAACTGGGCCGCAGCCCCTCCACCATCAGCCGGGAAATCCGCCGGAACCGCACAGTCCTGACAGACGGCCGATGGAAGTACCGGCCTCACGCGGCACAGCGCCGCGCCGACGAGCGCCGCCCCCGGCCCAAGTCCCGGAAGATCGGGCAGGTCCCGGAGCTACGAACCTTCATTCAGGACCGCCTCAACAGGCGGTGGAGCCCGGAGCAGATCTGCCGGGCTCTTCGCACGCGCTTTCCCGACCGGCCGGAGATGCACGTGGTCCACGAGACGATCTACCAGTCGCTCTACGTCCAGGGCCGCGGCGAACTCCGCCGAGAACTGGCCAGGGTCCTGCGCACCGGCCGTGTCCGGCGCAAACCCCGCCGCCAGGCCCAACAACGTCAGAACCGCTTCCGCGACCCGATGGTCATGATTAGCGACCGGCCCGCCGAGGCCGCCGACCGCGCGGTCCCTGGCCACTGGGAGGGCGATCTGATCATCGGCAAGGATGGCGCCTCAGCGATCGGCACCCTGGTCGAACGCTCGACCCGCTACCTGATGCTCCTGCACCTGCCGGACGGCCGTGGCACCGAACTGGTTCGCGACGCACTGATCAAGACCGTCCAGAACTTGCCCGCCCACCTGAAGCGTTCGCTGACCTGGGACCAGGGCAGCGAGATGGGCCGGCATCGCGAGTTCACGATCGCCACGGATATCCCGGTCTACTTCTGCGACCCGGCCAGTCCCTGGCAGCGCGGATCGAACGAGAACACAAACGGCCTGCTGCGGCAGTACTTCCCCAAGGGAACCGACCTCGCGCAGCACAGCCGCGAGCACTTGGATGCCGTCGCCGCCGAACTCAACGGCCGTCCACGCAAAACGCTCGACTGGGAAGCTCCAGCCGAGCGCCTGCATAAACTGCTCGCGGCCTGATCAACCAACCATGTGTTGCAATGACTGCTGGAATCCGCCACCCCGGGCGGGGGCACTGTCATGTCCGCCGCATGACATCTGTCATCCGGCACACACGACGCCCGGCACTGCCGCAGGGGACCCCGTGCGGGCGAATCTTTCTCCATGACGACGACGACCGCGGCACGCACCGCGAAAACCGCCACCGACACCGTGGTCAGCTTCGAGAACGTGACGAAGAACTACGGCCCGGTCCGGGCGGTCGACGGCCTCACCCTCGCGCTCCACCCGGGCGAGACCGTCGCGCTCCTCGGCCCCAACGGAGCCGGGAAGTCCTCCACCCTCGACCTCCTGCTCGGCCTGCGCCCCGCCGACTCCGGCTCCGTCCGGCTCTTCGGCACCACCCCGCGCGAGGCCGTCGCCGCCGGCCGGGTCGGCGCCATGCTGCAGAGCGGCGGCCTGATGGCGGAGGTGACCGTACGGGAGATCGTCGCGCTCGGCTGCGCCCTGCACCCCCGTCCGCACCCGGTCGACGAGGTGCTCTCCCGCGCCGGCATCGACAAGATCGCCGACCGCAAGGTCGACAAGCTCTCCGGCGGCCAGGAGCAGCGGGTGCGCTTCGCCCTCGCCACGGCCGGCGACAACGACCTGATCGTGCTCGACGAGCCGACCACCGGCATGGACGTCACCGCCCGCCAGTCCTTCTGGGCCACCATGCGCGAACAGGCCGACCAGGGCCGCACCGTGCTCTTCGCCACCCACTACCTGGAGGAGGCGGACGCGATCGCCGACCGCGTGCTGGTCCTCAGCAAGGGCCGGCTGCTCGCCGACGGCACCGCCGCCGAGATCAAGGCCAGGGCAGGCGCCCGGAAGGTCTCCTTCGAGCTGGACGGCCAGGAGGCCGTGGACGAGCAGGTGCTCCGCGCGCTGCCCGCCCTCACCGCCTTCGAGCGGCACGGGGCGACCGTGCGGCTCCAGTCCGCCGACCCCGACGCGACCGTCCACGCCGTGTACGCGCTCGGGCTCTACCCCCGCAACCTGGAGGTCGCGGGCCTCGGCCTGGAACAGGCCTTCATCGCCCTCACCGAGGCCGAGGAGGCCGCCCTGTGAACGCCCTGATCAAGCTGGAGATCGTCCGCGCCCTGCGGAACAAGAAGTACCTCTTCTTCACCGTCCTCTACCCGGCCGCCCTCTTCCTGATGCTCGGCGGCACCCTCGACGGCACCACCAAGGTCATGGGCACCGAGCTGACCATGCCCGCCTTCTACATGGTCGCCATGGCCTCCTTCGGAGCCCTGACCGCCGTCCTCATGGGCAACAGCGAACGCATCGCCAAGGAGCGCGAGCAGGGCTGGGTCCGCCAGCTCCGGCTGACCGCCCTCCCCGGCCACGGCTACGTCCTCGCCAAGACCGCCGGCGCCGGCGTCCTCTCGCTCCCCTCCATCCTGACCGTCTTCGCGGTGGCGGCCGTCACCAAGGACGTACGGTTCGACGCCTGGCAGTGGCTCGCCCTCACCGGCGCGATCTGGGCCGGCAGCCTGGTCTTCGCCGCGCTCGGCGTCGCCATCGGATACCTGGCGAGCGGCGACAGCGTCCGGCCCATCTCGATGCTGTTCTACTTCGGCCTGTCGATCCTCGGCGGCCTGTGGATGCCCACCACGAACTTCCCGCAGTGGCTCCAGACGATCGCGAGCTGGCTCCCCACCCACGCCTACGCGGGCCTCGGCCAGGCCATCGAGCTGGGCGGCGCACCGCACGCCAAGGACGTGGCGATCCTCGCCGTGTACTTCGTACTGTTCACCGGTGCCGCCGCCTGGCTGTACCGCAAGGACTCACTGAAGGCATGAACCCGTGGCGCTGAAGCAGGCATACGAAGACCGCGCGGACCGGGACTTCCTGGAGATCGCCAAGGAGCCGGAGACCCGTCACCAGAAGATGGTGAAGATGCTCTGGATCAGCATCTGGCTCTTCTACCTGAGCGCCCCCGTCGCCGACCTGGCCGGCGGCGGACACAGCCTCGGGGCCAGGCTGCTCGGTGGTCTGGGCCTCGCGGCCTTCGTCGCCTGGTACCTGGTGCTGGTGTTCCGCACCGCCCGCCCGATGCCGGTCCGCCGGGTGCTGTTCTCGCTGGCGGTGCTCGCCACCCAGGCCACGATCCTGTCGCTGACCCTGGGCCGCGAATGGCTCGTGCTCTTCGTCTACGTGGCCATCTCCTCGGGAGCCGCGCTGCCTGCCGAGTACTCCCGCTGGACCGTCCTCGGCACGACCGCCCTGCTGGCGGTCACGGCGAACGCGGTCCCGGGCGGCACCGCCTACCTGGCGGGCCTGCTGATCCCGGCGCTGATGGGCGGGTTCGCCATGGTCGGCGTCCGCGCGATGATCCGGACGACGATGGAACTCCGCGAGGCGCGGGCCACGGTGGCGCAGCTCGCCGCCAACGAGGAACGCCTGCGGATGGCCCGCGACCTGCACGACCTGCTGGGGCACTCGCTGTCGCTGATCACGCTGAAGAGCGAGCTGGCGGGCCGGATGCTGCCCGGGCAGCCGGAGGCGGCCGCCCAGCAGGTCGCGGACATCGAACGGGTCAGCCGGCAGGCGCTGGTCGACGTACGCGAGGCGGTGAGCGGCTACCGGCGGCCCACCCTGCCCGGCGAACTCGCCGGCGCGCGGACGGCGCTGGCCGCGGCGGGCGTGGTGGCGGACCTGCCGGCGGAGCCGTCCGGGGATCTCCCGGAGGAAGTGGAATCGGCCCTGGCCTGGTCCCTGCGCGAGGCCGTGACGAACGTGGTGCGGCACAGCGGGGCCAAGCGTTGCCGGGTCGCCCTGGAGACGCGCCAGACGCTGGACGGGCCGGTGCTGGAGCTGACGGTGACGGACGACGGCTCGGGCGGCCCCGGTGGCCCGGCCGCCCCCGGCAACGGCCTGACGGGCCTGACGGAACGTCTGGCGGCGGTCGGCGGCAGCCTGTCGGCGGGCCCCGCCGGCCGGACCGGCTTCGCCCTCACGGCCCGCGTCCCCCTGGCCCTAGGATCGGGATCATGACCTCACGCCCGATCCGCATCCTGCTGGCGGAGGACCAGTCGATGGTCCGCGAGGCCCTCGCCGCCCTGCTCGGCCTGGAACCCGACATCGAGGTACTGGTGCAGGTGGCCCGCGGCGACGAGGTGGTGGACGCGGCCCGCGCGCACGACGTGAACGTCGCCCTGCTGGACATCGAGATGCCGGGCATGACGGGCATCGAGGCGGCCGCGGCCCTGCGGACGGCCCTGCCCGGCCTGCGCATCGTCATCCTGACCACCTTCGGCCGCCCCGGCTACCTCCGCGGCGCGATGGAGGCGGGCGCCTCGGCCTTCCTGGTCAAGGACGCCCCGGCCGCGCAGCTGGCGGACGCGGTGCGCAAGGTCCTCCAGGGGGAGCGCGTCATCGACCCCACGCTCGCGGCGGCGGCCCTCGCGGAGGGCGCGAACCCGCTGACGGACCGCGAACGGGAGGTCCTGCGGGAGGCGGAATCGGGCGCGACCAACGCGGAACTCGCGGCGCGGCTGCACCTGTCGGCGGGCACGGTCCGCAACTACCTCTCGACGGCGATCCAGAAACTCGCGGCACGCAACCGTGCCGAAGCCGTGCGCGTGGCCCGCGAAAAGGGCTGGCTCTAGCGAAGCCCCGGCCGCCGGAGGCTCCGCCCCCGAACCCCGCCGGAGCCCGCCCCGCGGTCGCCCGCGCCGCCGTCGCCGGGGGCCAGCCCCCGGACCCCCGCTCCTCAAACGCCGGAGGGGCTGGATCTTCCAGCCCCTCGGGGTCTGGGGCGAAGCCCCGGGTCAGTTCAGCAAGGCGCGGGCGGAGGTGGCCTCCGCGTGGATTCGGGCAGCCGCCTCGGCGTCTATCGCGGCGACGACGCCCGCGTACGCGTCCAGCTCCGCCGCGCCTTCCCGGAACGCGCCCCGTTCCACCAGCAGCCGCGCCCGCTCGTACCGCAGCGCCGCCGGGTGCGACGGCAGCAGCAGCGACAGGTCGAGCGACCACAGGGCCACGCCCGACTGCTCCGGGCGGGTCGACGCCCAGGCCCGGATGTTGCCCAGGATCCGCAGCACGATGGCCAGGGTGCCGGCCGGCGTGCGCGGACCCGACGCCAGTTCCGCGGGCCCGGCGCCCAGGGACGCGCCGCCCGCGAAGGGATCCACGACCACGCCCTCCTCCGGGTCCCCGAAACCCACCACGAAGTGCCCCGGGAGCCCCAGCCCGTACACCGGCGCCCCCGCCCGCCGGGCGACCTCCAGCCAGACGACGGACAAGAGGATCGGCAGGCCACGGCGCCGCCGCAGGACCTCGTGCAGCAGCGACGACGACAGCCGGCCGTAGTCCGCCGGGGTGCCGTGGAAGCCGAGCCGCCCGCCCAGCAGTTCCGTCACGGCCGACGCCCACGCCCGTGCGCCCCGCAGCCCGTACGGAAGCATCCCGGCGAGCCGGTCCAGCTCGATCTGCGCCCAGTCCATGGCGCGTTCGTCCAGCTCCGGGTCCGCCTCCGCCGCCAGCAGCAGGCACAGCAGCGCCAGATCGGGCCGCTCCGACCGGGCCTCCGCCGCGAACTGCTCCCGCCGCTCCGCCGGACTCACCCCGCCGCCCGGTAGTGGTGGTACGCGTGGTGCGTGGCGAAGCCCAGCCCGTCGTACAGCGCCAGCGCCCCCGCGTTGTCCGTCTCGACCTGCAGCCACGCCGCCGACGCGCCCTCCTCCAGGGCCTTGCGGGCCAGCGCGGCCATCACCGCCGTCGCCAGGCCCTGCCGCCGCTCCACGGGATCGACCGTCACCGCCGAGAATCCGGCCCACCGCCCGTCCACCACGCACCGCCCGACGGCCCGGCCCCCGGGCAGCGCCGCGAACCACACCGACGGCCCTTCCACCAGCAGCCGCCGCGCCACGTCCGGGTCGTCGACCTTCCCGTAGCGCCCGAGCCACTCCTCGTCCGGGACACGGGTCAGCCGTACGGATCCGGCGGCGGGCGCCGCCACGTCGGCCACCGTCGCCAGCGCCCCGATCCGTACCTCCGCCGACACCTCGGACGCCCAACCCCGCCGTTCCAGCTCCGCGCAGAGCAGCTCCTGCGTGCCGACTGCCCCGGTCGCGGCCTGCACATAGGCCGGAAGCCCTCGTTCCGCGTACCAGGAGGTCACTCGCTCGAGTGCATCGTCCAGCGATATCCCCGGGTCGCCCACCGCCAGTACCGAATTGGCCCGCCGGGTGAAACCGGCGGCGGCCCGCAGGGTCCACTCGCCCAGCGGCTCGCTCTCCAGCGGCTGCCAGGACCGCGCCGTGATCCGCGACAGCTCCTCGAAGGAGGCCGCCGGACCCCGCCGCCGGGCCGGTGCCGGAGGCACGATCTTGCCCGCGACCAGGGAGGATTCCGCGATGCGGACGGACTGCCCGTTCTTCTTTGTGATCAGCAGCACACCCTGGTCCCAGGATGTGAGAACACCGACCGTGTCCGTGAACTCGGGTGATCCGCTCAGCCGGGCCTCCACCCGTCGTACAGAGACACGTTTACCCACGTCAGCCGGGGTAATTCGGACCTCCAGCAGTCCTCCGGCGTTGATTTCCACAGCTCTGTCCGCCCCTCCTGTTCGGATCGTGCCCGGGAACGGAGATACTAGGTGCGGGCATCGACGACGCCGCGCTCCCGCGCGATATGGAAAGCCCTACCGAGGAGGAACGAGAGCGTGACCTACGTCATCGCGGAGCCTTGTGTCGACGTCAAGGACAAGGCATGCATCGAAGAGTGCCCCGTCGACTGCATCTACGAGGGCCAGCGGTCCTTGTACATCCACCCGGACGAATGCGTCGACTGTGGTGCGTGTGAGCCGGTCTGCCCGGTCGAGGCCATCTTCTACGAGGACGACACTCCGGAAGAGTGGAAGGACTACTACAAGGCGAACGTCGAGTTCTTCGACGAGCTCGGTTCGCCCGGTGGTGCCTCCAAGCTGGGCCTGATCGAGCGCGATCACCCCTTCGTCGCCGCGCTGCCTGCCGGTATCAACGGCGAGCACTGACCCTTCAGGCAGGCGCGCCCCTCGGTCCCGTACGGCCTCGTCGCCGCACGGGGCCGAGGCGTTTGCGGACCCGTTACCAGCCAGTACTCAGAGAGAGCAGAGACCATCGTGGCCGCAGTATCCGACCGTCTTCCCGCCTTCCCCTGGGACAAGCTGGAGCCGTACAAGAAGACGGCGGCGGCCCACGCGGACGGCATCGTCGACCTGTCGGTCGGCACGCCCGTGGACCCGGTCCCGCAGCTGATCCAGCGAGCCCTGATCGAGGCCGCCGACTCCCCGGGCTATCCGACGGTGTGGGGCACGGTCGCCCTGCGCGACGCGATCACGGGCTGGGTGCGCGGGCGCCTCGGCGCGAGCGCCGCCGAGCACCGCAACGTCCTGCCGGTCGTCGGTTCCAAGGAACTGGTGGCCTGGCTGCCGACCCAGCTGGGCCTGGGCGCCGGCGACAAGGTCGCCTACCCCCGGCTCGCCTACCCGACGTACGAGGTCGGCGCGCGGCTGTGCGGCGCCGAGGCCGTCGTCTACGACGACCCGACCGAGCTCGACCCGGCCGGCGTGAAGCTGCTGTGGCTCAACTCCCCGTCCAACCCCACCGGGAAGGTGCTCGCCAAGGAGGACCTCGTCCGGATCGTGGCCTGGGCGCGCGAGCACGGGATCCTGCTCTTCAGCGACGAGTGCTACCTGGAGCTGGGCTGGGAGGCCGAGCCCGTCTCCATCCTGCACGACGAGGTGTGCGGCGGCTCGTACGAGGGGATCGTCGCCGTCCACTCCCTGTCCAAGCGCTCCAACCTGGCCGGCTACCGGGCGGCCTTCATCGCCGGTGACGCGGACGTGCTCGGCGAACTCCTGGAGATCCGCAAGCACGGCGGCATGATGACCCCGGCCCCGGTGCAGGCGGCCACGGTGGCGGCGCTCGGCGACGACCACCACGTCGAGGAGCAGCGCGAGCGCTACGCGGCCCGCCGGGCGGCGCTGCGCGCGGCCCTGGAGGCGCACGGCTTCCGGGTCGAGCACAGCGAGGCGAGCCTCTACCTGTGGGTGACCCGGGACGAGCCCTGCTGGGAGACCGTCGCCCACCTCGCGGACCTGGGCATCCTGGTGGCGCCGGGCGACTTCTACGGCGAGGCGGGCGCGCGGTTCGTGCGCGTCGCCTTCACCGCCACCGACGAGCGCGTGGAGGCGGCGGTCAAGCGCCTCGGCTGAGCGCCGGGCGTCCGGGACGGCTCTAGGTCGTCTCTCCGGAAGAGACGGCCCAGGGGCAGGAACGCCCGAGGGGGCCGGGAGTTCGCACTCCCGGCCCCCTCGGTGTTTCCTACGGCGTCAGCCGCCCAGCGGCGAGCCGGGCAGTCCCGCCGGCAGGACACTGCCCACGGGCAGCTCGGAAACCGGCAGCTCGGAGACGGGGAGCTGGGAGACGGGCAGCTCCTTCGTCGCGGGCAGCCCGCCGAGCAGGCCCCCCGCCTTGCCGGCCACGTCGGCGGCCGGGGCCGGCAGGGTCTTGGCGGTGGAGTCCACGGCGTCGGTGGCCGCACCCGCGGTCGCGTCGGTGGTGGCTTCGGGCGCGTCCTGCGCGGTGAGTGCGCCCAGCTGCGGCACGGACTCCAGACCGGCGGCGCTGGCCGCGCCGGCCGCACCGACCACGGGCGCTGCCCCGGCTGCGAGGAGCAGCGCGGCACGGGCGATCCGACGGGTCAGGGGGAGAGACATGTTGCTCCTAAGCGGTAGCGGCTGAGTACGCCGTGACTAACCGCTCGTGGGGCGGGTGGAGTTGCGGTGCCGGTGGGTAAAGGATCGGTAACGCATCGTTTAATCGGCTTCCGCGACAAGCGCATCGGACGCTGCCGACCAGGGCTTCCGTCCGCCCGGGGGTCCGTGGCCCGCCGAACGGATCACCCTCGCAGGAGTGATCACTCGTACGCGCGGCCGGGCGTCCGCCCCGGTGTGTCGTCAGGGTCGCCTGGAGGAGGGGCAGCGGGCGGGGTCAGCGGGCCATGAAGATCCGTACCTCGCCCGGCTCCGCGTTGCGCGGGTCCCCGTCCCCGTCCTTGGCCCCCGTGCCGCCCTTGTGCTGCCACTGTCCCCGGGCCTGGCCCCCGATCCAGGCGCGCAGGCCGTAGGACACCCGGGAGATGCCCATCTCCTTCGAGTTGGCCACCGCCCAGTAGGCCATCGCCCGGCTGTGGCGCGTGGCGGCCTCGCCGCCGTTCGCCTTCTCCTTCAGGGTGATCTCGACCTCCGGGCCGCCCTTGCCCCCGCCGGCGTTCCGGCCGGCCTGTCCCGCCTCGCCGGTCTGCGGGGGAATGGCGTGCAGGCTGTCCTTGCCGAAGATCCGGATCAATTCGTTCCGTACCTTCTCCGGGTCGCCCGGCCCGGCGGGCTCGGGGCCGCCGCACTCCAGGATGCCGTCGCCGCCGAAGGCGGCCGTCAGCACGGTCGCGTCCGGCTCGTGCTTCGCGTACGCCTGCGGGAACCCGCTGCGCTGCACCTTCTGCGCGGCCACCGTCAGCGGCAGCCGCGAGTACCCCGGCACGTCGACGAGGTGGTCGTAGAAGATGCCGGCCGAGTAGACGGGGTCGGTGATCTGCTCCGGCGTGCCCCAGCCCATCGAGGGCCGCTGCTGGAAGAGGCCCAGCGAGTCACGGTCGCCGTGGTCGAGGTTGCGCAGCGCGGACTCCTGCATGGCGGTCGCCAGCGCGATCGTCACCGCCCGGTCCGGCAGGCCCTTCGCCACGCCGACCGCGGCTATCGTCGCCGCGTTCGCCGCCTGCTCCGGAGACATTTCGTACGATTCGGAGGTTCCGTCGTAGTTGCCCGAGTACACCCTGGCCACGCAGAACGGGGCGCCGCCACCGCCGTTCGAGGCGCGCTGCACGGCGAAGTAGCCCACCACCGCGAGGAGAACGAGCAGGCCGACGGCCGCGCGCAGCGGCCGGCGGCGGCGAGGACGGGGATCACGGTTCTCGGACACGCGGCCCACCGTACTTGAGGCATATGACGCGTCCACCGGCCGGACGGCGAGGCCCCGCCCCAGTCCGGGGCGTTAGGGTCAGTTCCATGTCCGAATCCGAGCTGGACCTCACCCTGGACGCCGCCGAGCTGACCGCCCGGCTCGTCGACATTCCGTCCGTGAGCGGCGACGAGAAGGTACTCGCCGACCTCGTGGAAGACGCGCTGCGCGGCCTGCCGCACCTCACGGTGGACCGCTTCGGCAACAACGTCGTCGCCCGCACGCACCTCGGCCGCGCCGAGCGCGTCGTGCTCGCCGGCCACCTCGACACCGTGCCGATCGCCGACAACGTCCCGTCCCGCCTCGACGAGAACGACGTCCTGTGGGGCTGCGGCACCACCGACATGAAGTCCGGTGTCGCCGTACAGCTGCGCATCGCCGCGACCGTGCCCGAGCCGAACCGGGACCTCACCTTCGTCTTCTACGACCAGGAGGAGGTCGCCGCCGACCTCAACGGCCTGGGCAAGGTCGCCGAGGCCCACCCCGACTGGCTGACGGGCGACTTCGCGGTGCTGCTGGAACCCTCGAACGCCGAGGTCGAGGGCGGCTGCCAGGGCACCCTGCGCGTCCTGCTGCGCACCGCCGGCGAGCGCGCCCACTCCGCCCGCAGCTGGATGGGCTCGAACGCCATCCACTCGGCGAGCCCGATCCTGGCCCGGCTCGCGGCGTACGAACCGCGCAAGCCGGTCATCGACGGCCTGGAGTACCACGAGGGCCTCAACGCGGTGCGCATCGAGGGCGGCGTCGCCAACAACGTCATCCCCGACGCGTGCACGGTGACGGTCAACTTCCGCTACGCACCCGACCGCAGCGCGGCCGAGGCGCTGGCCCACGTACGGGAGGTGTTCGCGGACTGCGACATCGCCGAGTTCGTCGTCGACGACTCCTCCGGCGGCGCCCTCCCCGGCCTCTCGCACCCGGCGGCCGCGGCCTTCATGGAGGCGGTCGGCGGCCGCGCCATGCCGAAGTTCGGCTGGACGGACGTCTCCCGCTTCAGCGCGCTGGGCGTCCCGGCGGTCAACTACGGCCCGGGAGACGCCCTGCTGGCCCACAAGGTGGACGAGCGGGTCGAGACGAAGGCGATCCTGCACTGCGAGGAACGACTCCGCGCCTGGCTGACCTCCTGAATTCCGCTTCCCGTCACCTTTGTGCGCCTACCCTGATCCAACGATCAGCAGGAGGGAGCACATCATGGGCAACCCCGAAGGTAACGCTCGTCGTCGGCCCGAGGAGCAGCAGCTCGGGCCGGTGCTGAGGAGGCGGAGCCAGATCAAGGCGGGCAGTACGACGGACCAGCGGCTGCTGGACTCCGCCGGGCCCTCCGAGTGGGTGCACACCGATCCCTGGCGGGTCCTGCGCATCCAGTCGGAGTTCATCGAGGGCTTCGGCACGCTCGCCGAGCTGCCGCCCGCGATCAGCGTGTTCGGATCGGCCCGCACCGCGGCGGGCACGCCCGAGTACGAGGCGGGCGTACGGATCGGCAGCGCGCTGGTCGACGCCGGCTTCGCGGTGATCACCGGAGGCGGTCCGGGAGCGATGGAGGCGGCCAACAAGGGCGCCCGCGAGGCCAACGGCATCTCGGTCGGCCTCGGCATCGAGCTCCCGTTCGAGCAGGGGCTCAACCAGCACGTCGATCTCGGGCTGAACTTCCGGTACTTCTTCGTCCGCAAGACGATGTTCGTGAAGTACAGCCAGGGCTTCGTCGTCCTGCCGGGCGGCCTGGGCACGCTGGACGAGCTGTTCGAGGCGCTGACCCTGGTCCAGACTCAGAAGATCACCCGCTTCCCGATCGTGCTCTTCGGCACGGAATACTGGAGCGGCCTCATCGAGTGGCTGCGGGGCACGGTGATCGCCCAGGGCAAGGCCTCGGAGAAGGACCTCTACCTGTTCCACGTCACGGACGACGTGGACGAGGCGATCGCGCTGGTGACGAAGGAAGTCGGCAAGTAGCCTGCGGCTCGCTCGGCCGGCTGCGGGGCTCCGGCCGGGCCCGCCCGGCGTTCGCGGACCCGGTGCGGGCCGGCGGGGGAAGGCTCCGCGCGGCTGCCCCCGCCCCGCGTGGGCACGGGCCGCCGGGTCCGGGCGCCCGCCGGGGTACCGAACGTTTCCAGGGGTCGGAGAGCGCGGCGGGGTCGTGTTCGGCGCCCTGCGGGGGCACCCCGCCGCACACCCGACCCCGGCTGCGGGGCGGGCCGTCAGGTCAGGCCGCGGCGGGCGACTGCCGGGGGGCGGTGGCCCTGGATCGAGCGGACCATGTCCAGGAGCCCCTTTCTTGACGCCGCCCTCGCGCGCTGCGGCGCCGGGGCGCCTTGCCGGCTTCGGGTGGCTGCGTCGGCCTCCGGCCGTCGGGCCGTCAGGCCAGGCCGCGGCGGGCGACTGCCGGGGGGGCGGTGGCCCTGGATCGAGCGGACCATGTCCAGGAGCCCCTTTCTTGACGCCGCCCTCGCGCGCTGCGGCGCCGGGGCGCCTTGCCGGCTTCGGGTGGCTGCGCCGGCCTCCGGCCGTCGGGCCGTCAGGCCAGGCCGCGGCGGGCGACCGCCGGGGGGCGGTGGCCCTGGATCGAGCGGACCATGTCGAGGACCTGGCGGGTCTCGGCGACCTCGTGGACGCGGTAGACCTGTGCGCCCAGCCAGGCCGAGACGGCCGTCGTCGCCAGGGTGCCCAGCAGGCGTTCCTTGACCGGCTTGTCGAGGGTCTCGCCGACGAAGTCCTTGTTGGACAGGGAGACGAGGACCGGCCAGCCCGTGGCCGTCATCTCGTCCAGCCGGCGCGTGGCCTCCAGCGAGTGGCGGGTGTTCTTCCCGAAGTCGTGGCCCGGGTCGATCATGATCGCGTCCCGGCGGACGCCGAGCGCGGCGGCACGTTCGGCGAGGCCGACCGTGACCCGCAGGATGTCCTCCATCACGTCCTCGTACGCGATCCGGTGCGGCCGGGTGCGCGGCTCGACCTCGCCCGCGTGGGTGCAGACGAGGCCGGCGTCGTAGCGCGCCGCGACCTCCGCCAGCTTGGGGTCCACCCCGCCCCACGCGTCGTTCAGCAGGTCCGCCCCGGCCTCGCACACGGCCTCGCCGACCTCGTGCCGCCAGGTGTCCACGCTGATCACCACGTCCGGGAAGCGGCGCCGGACCTCGGCCACGAAGCCGACCGTGCGCCGCGCCTCCTCGGCCGCGTCCACGTGCTCGCCCGGGCCCGCCTTGACCCCGCCGATGTCGATGATCGCGGCGCCCTCGGCGACCGCCTGCTCGACCCGGTCCAGCGCCGGCTCGTCGCGGAACGTCGCGCCCTGGTCGTAGAAGGAGTCCGGAGTCCGGTTCACGATGGCCATGATCACCGGCTCGTGGGTGTCGAACTCGCGCCTGCCCAGTCGCAGCATCCTGCTCTTTCCTCCTTCGGCGGCCCTCGCGCCTCGCCTGCGACCTTAACCTGGTGGCCGGAGTCTCTCAGGGGAGTTGATCGTGTTCTTCTTCTTGATGATCGCGCTGGTCGTGGTCGTGGCGGCGGTCACCCTGGCCGTGATCGGGGGCGGCTCGGAGGCCGTCCTGCCGGAAGCGGAGCCGGACCGGGTGGCGGACGGTCTGCCGGAGACCCGGCCCGTCGTCCGGGCGGACATCGACGCACTGCGGCTGCCCGTCGCGCCGCGCGGCTACCGGATGGCCGAGGTGGACGACGTACTGGAGCGGCTCGCGGCGGAACTGGCCGAGCGGGACGCGCGGATCGCGCAGCTGACCGCCGCGGCGGCCGGCCCCGCCGCCCCGGCGGACGTGACGGACCGGGTGGACCTCGGCAAGGGCGGCGAGCGGTGAGCGGCGTGCTGGCCGGGGCGGACGGGCTGCTGCGCTGCCCGTGGGCGCTGTCCACGGAGGACTACGTCGCCTACCACGACACCGAGTGGGGGCGTGCGGTCCACGGCGACGACGCCCTGTACGAACGGCTGTGCCTGGAGGCCTTCCAGTCGGGGCTGTCCTGGCTGACGATCCTGCGGCGCCGCGAGGGCTTCCGTACGGCCTTCTCCGACTTCAAGATCGCGGCGGTCGCGGAGTTCGACGAGCGGGACGCGGAGCGGCTGCTGGCCGACGAGGGGATCATCCGCAACCGGGCCAAGATCGAGGCGACCCTGGCCAACGCGAAGGTCCTGGCCGGGTGGGAGCCGGGCGAGCTGGACACCCTGATCTGGTCCCACGTCCCGGAGGAGCCCGGACCCGCGCCGAGGACGGTCACCGAGGTGCCGGCCATCACCCCGGAGTCCACCGCCCTCTCCAAGGCCCTGAAGAAGGCCGGCATCCGCTTCGTCGGCCCCACCACGGCCTACGCGCTGATGCAGGCCTGCGGGCTCGTCAACGACCACTTGGCGGACTGCGCGTCGCGCCTGGCGGCGGGCTGAGCGGGTTGCCTCCGGCGGTTCGGCAGGGGTAGGGGCCGGTTGGGACGGGGTCGGGCGCCGGTTGGCTGCGCCGCTTGGGCGTGCGGTGGGGCCGGTTGTGCCGGGGCCGGGCGCGCGCCGGGGTGTCTCCTCGGGCGCCGAACGTTTCCAGGGGTCGGAGAGCTCGGCCCCGTTGTGTTCGGCGCCCTGCGGGGATCACCCCGGCACACACCCGACCCCGGCCCAACCGGCCCGCTTCGATCCCAGGCTGCCGCACCATCCGGCCTCGCCGCACCAAATTCAGCCCCTCCGGCGTTTGAGGAGCGGGGTGCGGGGCGGAGCCCCGGTCTTTGAGCCGCGGCGTCTCCGGCTTCGCCTCGCCGGCGTTTGAGGCGCGGGGCGGAGCTCCGAGAGCCCCGGCCCCGGCGCGGGCGGCGGGCTAGCGGCCGAGGTACTTCGGGGGCTGCTTCGCCAGGAAGGCCTGGACGGCGATGCCGTGGTCCTCGGAGGCCCCCGCACGGGTCTGGAGGACGTCCTCGTGGGCCAGGGCGTCCGCGAGGGAGTGGGAGGCCCCGTAGGCCAGGGACTCCTTCAGCGCGGCGTACGCGACCGTGGGGCCCGCGGCGAGGGTGCGGGCCACGGACTCGGCCTCGGCGTGCAGGGAGTCCGCGGGCACCAGGCGGTTGGCGATGCCGAGCTCGTACGCCTCCTGGGCCTTCACCGACCGCGGGAAGAGCAGCAGGTCCGAGGCGCGGGAGCCGCCGATCAGGCGGGGGAGGGTCCACGAGACCCCGGAGTCGGCGGTCAGCGCCACCCCGGCGAACGAGGTGTTGAAGGAGGCGGTGTCGGCGACCACCCGGAAGTCCGCCGCCAGCGCGAAGCCGAAGCCCGCCCCGGCCGCGACGCCGTTCACCCCGGCCACGACCGGCTTCGGCATCTCGGTGAGCGCCCGAACGATCGGGTTGTAGTGCTCCTTGACCGTGGACATGGTCAGCGAGGTGCCGCTCTCGCGGTCCGAGGCGAGGTTGCCGATGTGCTCCTTGAGGTCCTGGCCCACGCAGAAGGCCCGGTCGCCGGCCGCGGTCAGCAGGACCGCCCGTACCGCCGGGTCGACGGCCGCGGCCTCGACCGCGTCGCGCAGGGCGACCTTGGCCTCGGTGTTCATCGCGTTCATCGCGTCCGGACGGTTGATCGTGATGGTGGCGAGTCCGTCGGTCACTTCGTAGAGCACGCTGTCGGCCATGGCAGGGGGTCCCCCTTCGTCGCGGGCTTGGCTACCGGCCGGTACCGGCCGGTGCAAGGGCCAGCATGGCGGACCGGACGCGGCGCGCACATGTGATGTGCGTCAAAGAAAGCCGGAGCCGTTCCCGCGGTGCGGCGGCGAAGTATCGCAGGCGGGTCCCCGAAATGAGTGGTTTTGGCCGAGCGCGTTGCGCAAGCGTTCCCGGGCGATGTTGGTCATCGGGTCCTGACATGCGGGATAATGGCTGGGAAGCAATGTGTTCGATGCCGGGTATTAGGCGCCTGAATGGGGCCGTCGGCTGACGATGAGCTGGTTTCAGGAAGGGGAACGAGCATGGCGGCCATGAAGCCGCGGACGGGCGACGGCCCGCTCGAGGTCACCAAGGAGGGGCGGGGCATCGTCATGCGCGTACCGCTCGAGGGCGGCGGTCGGCTTGTCGTCGAGCTGACCCCGGATGAGGCGGACGCCCTGGGTGACGCCCTGAAGAAGGTCGTCGGCTGACCTTTCCAGGGCGCTGACAGCACTTCCACCTTCTGCATTCTCTGCGCTGCCCCGACCGTGATCTGCGGCCGGGGCAGCGTTGTGTCGTGTTCCAGGACAGAAAGCCCCGCCGTGACCTTCTCCCCGCCCGCGCCGCCCGCCTTCGCCGACTGCAGCCCCCGGCAGAAGGCGGCCCGGGTCCTCTCCGACGTGCTGGCGCCGGCGAACCTGGTGGTGGCCCTGCTCCTGCTGATCGGCTGGCACAGCACCACCTCGTGGACCGGGCTCGGGTGGGGCCTGCTCGGCGCCCTGTTCTGCGGCGTGGTCCCGATCGGCATCATCGTCCTCGGCGTCCGCCGGGGAGCGCTGACCGACCAGCACATACGGGTGCGGCGCCAGCGGCTCGTCCCGATGGGCCTGAGCCTGCTCTCCGTCCTCGCCGGGATCACCCTGCTGCACGTCCTCGGCGCACCCCGGGAGGTCTTCGCGCTCGTCGTCGCGATGCTCGTGGGTCTGGTCTCGTCCCTGCTGGTCACGGTCGGCTGGCAGATATCCGTGCACATGTCGGTGGCCGGCGGCGCGGTGATGATCCTGGCGCTCGTCTTCGGCCCGCAGGTCCTCCCGGCGGCCCTGATCGCCGCCGCCGTCGGCTGGTCCCGGCTGGTGCTGAAGGCGCACACCCCGGCTCAGCTGCTCGCCGGCGCCGCCCTGGGCGGCACGGCCGCGCTCACCTTCGCCCTCCTGAGCTGAGCCCGCGGGGGGCCGCCCGGCGGGCGTGCGGCGCTCAGCGCCGCACGGCGCAGAGCAGTCCGTCGCCCACCGGCAGCAGCGCGGCCTCCAGGGCCGGGCTCTCCCGGACGCTGCGCAGCAGCTCGCGGACGCGGAGCACCTCCACCGGCTGGGCCGCGGAGTCGACCGTACGGCCGTCGGAGAAGACCCCTTCGAAGCACACCAGTCCGCCGGGGCGCAGCAGCCGCAACGATTCGGCGAGGTAGTCGAGGGACTCGGTGGGGTCCCCGTCGCAGAAGACGAGGTCGTACCCGCCGTCGGCGAGCCGGGGCAGGACGTCGAGGGCGCGGCCGGGGATGAAGCGGGCGCGGTTGCCCGCGAAGCCGGCGGCGCGGAAGGCCTGGCGGGCGAAGGCCTGCCGGTCCGGCTCGGGATCCACCGTGGTCAGCACCCCGTCGGGGCGCATGCCGTGCAGCAGGTGGATGCCGGAGACGCCCGTTCCGGTGCCGATCTCGGCGACCGCCTTGGCGTCCGCGGTGGCGGCCAGCAGGCGCAGCGCGGCCCCGGTGCCGGGGGAGACGGAGCGCAGGCCCGCTTCCCTGGACCGGTCGCGGGCCCATCGCAGAGCGTCGTCCTCGGCGACAAACGCGTCGGCGAACGCCCAGCTCGTCTGCCGGTTGCCGGTAATGACCCTCTCCTGTCCCCATAGTTGGCGCAACGGTGACTGTATCCGCTGACGTCGGGAACCCGCAGATGGGACCGGGCGTTGTGCAGGGTGGATGCGGGATGAGAAGGGACGGTGCCGGGCAGATCGACGGCCGGGGCCGCCCCGGGACCTAAATCCCGCGTAAAGATACTGCAAAAACGCTTATCCGGAGCTGACAGAGGGGGTGGCTATGGTAGGGACTCCACTGGACACCACCAGAGCCGACAGGGGAGGTGCGGCTGCGCCTGTGGATCGTAGGGGCGCACTGAGACGCCTCTTCTGGTCGGCGGGTGAGCCGAAATCCGTGACCTACATTGCTGACCGCTTCCACACCGCCGACGCCGCGACCACCGCGACCTTTGCCGCCGATGCGGTCTCCCAGGCGTGGACCCCTCCTTCGTGGGAGGAGATCGTCAGCACGCACAGCGCGCGGGTCTACCGCCTTGCCTACCGTCTGACGGGTAACCAGCACGATGCCGAGGACCTGACCCAAGAGGTCTTCGTCCGCGTCTTCCGCTCGCTCTCCACGTACACGCCCGGCACCTTCGAGGGCTGGCTCCACCGCATCACGACGAACCTGTTCCTGGACATGGTCCGCCGCAAGCAGCGGATCCGCTTCGACGCGCTCGCCGACGACGCCGCCGAGCGGCTGCCGAGCCGTGAGCCGTCCCCGCAGCAGGTGCTGCACGACACCCACTTCGACGCGGACGTCCAGCAGGCGCTGGACACCCTCGCGCCCGAGTTCCGCGCGGCCGTGGTGCTGTGCGACATCGAGGGCCTGTCGTACGAGGAGATCGCCGCCACGCTCGGCGTGAAGCTCGGCACCGTGCGCAGCCGCATCCACCGGGGCCGTTCGCACCTGCGCAAGGCGCTCAAGCACCGGTCTCCCGAGGCCCGTGCCGAGCAGCGCGCCCTGGCGGGCGTGGCGATGGGCGCCCCCGGTGCCGGGGGAGAGGGCGGAGCCGAGTGAGCGAAGTCAGTCCGTCTCCTGCCGAACAGCACCTGGGCGACCGGCTCGCCGCCCTGGTGGACGGGGAGCTGAAGCACGACGCACGGGAGCGGGTCCTGGCCCACCTGGCGACGTGCGCCAAGTGCAAGGCCGAGGCCGATGCCCAGCGCCGCCTGAAGACCATGTTCGTGGAGAGCGCGCCCCCGCCGCTGTCCGCGGGACTGCTGGCGCGGCTGCAGGGGCTTCCCGGCGGCGGCCCCGACGGCCCCTCCGGTCCGGTCGGCGGTCCGCCGGGCCCGACGGCCGCCGGTCCCTTCGACGCGTTCGCGTACGGGCTGCCCCCGGCCGCCCGGCCGCAGCAGCAGGGCTTCCGCATACACGAGGTGGGCCGGCCGCGCCGCCGGTTCGCCTTCGTCGCCGCCGGAGCCGTGTCGCTGGCCGCGCTCGCCCTGGGCGGTGCGCTGCCGCAGGAGGGCCTGGATCCGAACGTCCGGGGGGATTCCCCCGCGCCCGCCTCCAGGACCGGCCCCGCCCTCCCCGTGGCCGACGCGTCGGTCCGTGAGCGCATGCCCACGCCCGCGGCCGTCCCGACCCTCCTGTCGACCGCCGCGACCCCCCTGCCGCCCGTACACCCCACCCCTGCGATCCCCGCGCGTCCGGTCTCCCTGCTGCGCTGACCCCGGAGCTGGTTGAATCAGCTGCACATGCGCATAGGTACGCGGGGAGCGCCGATGGCCGACAGGCAGCAGACCGATCCGGCTCCACAGTGGTGGAGCCGGCCCGAGGGCACGGCCGGCGGCCGCCCCGAGGCGGTGCCCGCCCCGCGGCCCGGAGCCGGGGACGAGGCGGGGCAGGGGGCCCGGCAGGATCCCGGCGCGGAGGACCGCGTCCCGGCCGCCCGCGCGGCCGGCCAGGACGGCGGGCCGCCGGCCCGCGAGGTGCTCTACGACCCGTGGGGCGAGCAGCCGCTCCAGGTCGTGGACCGCGGCAGGGACCGGCGCGGCTTCCGGCTGTGGCAGGTGGCGGCCCTCAGCGCCGGAACCGCCCTCCTCGCCGGCGGGATCGGCGGCTACGTCGGCGTCCTCGCCGAACGGCAGAGCAGCACCCGGCTGGAGCTCCCGCAGGCCGCCGTCGCCGACAAGGGCCGGGCACCCGAGAGCGTGGCCGGGATCGCGGCCACCGCGCTCCCCGGAGTGGTCACCCTGCACGTGCGGGGCGAGAAGGGCAGCGGCACGGGCACCGGCTTCGTCCTCGACGAGCAGGGCCACATCCTGACCAACAACCACGTGGTCGCCGACTCCAAGGAGATAGCGGTCACCTTCAGCACCGGCGAGAGCGTCACCGCCGAGCTGGTCGGCCGCGACTCCGGGTACGACCTGGCCGTGGTCAAGGTCAGCGGCGTACGGGGCCTGCGGCCGCTGAGCCTGGGGAACTCCGAGAACGTGAAGGTCGGCGACCCGGTGGTGGCCATCGGCGCGCCCTTCGACCTCTCCAACACCGTCACCGCCGGCATCATCAGCGCCACCGGCCGGCCCGTCACCGCGGGCGGCGACAAGGGCGACGGAAGCGACATCAGCTACGTCGACGCGCTGCAGACCGACGCCCCGATCAACCCCGGCAACTCCGGCGGCCCCCTCCTCGACGCCAAGGCCCACGTGGTCGGCATCAACAGCGCCATCCGCGGCGCCGACAAGGACGACCCCAGCCGCCAGGGCGGCTCGATCGGGCTGGGCTTCGCCATCCCCATCAACCAGGGCAAGCGCGTCGCCGAGGAACTCATCCGCACCGGCCGCGCCACGCACCCCGTCATCGGGGTCACGCTCGACATGGACTACACGGGCGACGGAGCCCGGGTCGGGGACAAGGGCGAGGACGGCAAGCCGTCCGTGGTCGCCGACGGGCCGGGCGCACGCGCCGGGATCAAGGCCGGCGATGTGATCACCAAGGTGGACGGCCAGCGGGTCCGGGGCGGTGACGAGCTGATCATCAAGATCCGGGCGCACCGCCCGGGCGATCCGCTCACCCTCACCGTGCTGCGCGAAGGCCGCGAACGCACGCTGCAGGTGGTCCTCGGATCGGCGAACGGATCATGAGCGGGGGGTGACGGGCGGGTGAAAGCGTCACGGAGGCCGCACACAGGTATGGGTGTGCGGACAACGCCGGGTACCGTGTGTTCGGGCCCGAAGTGATAGAGAGCCGAGGAGCGGCAAGGTGTTCAACGACATAGGCGCACTCGAACTTGTCACGATCGTGGTGCTCGGCATCCTCGTCTTCGGCCCGGAGAAGCTGCCCAAGGTCATTCAGGACGTGACGAACTTCGTCCGGAAGATCCGTGCGTTCTCGGACAGTGCGAAGCAGGACATCCGCTCCGAACTCGGCCCGGAATTCAAGGACTTCGAGTTCGAGGACCTGAATCCGAAGACGTTCATCCGCAAGCAGCTGACCGAGAACGAGGACCTCAAGGAACTCCGCAGCAGCTTCGACCTCCGCAAGGAGCTGAACGACGTCACCGACGCCGTGAACGGTGACGGGGCCACCCCCGCGGCGCCCTCCTCGTCGGCCGCCGCCACGCCCATCGGCACGGGCCCCGATCTGCTCAAGAAGCCCGTCTCCCCGGACCGGGAACAGCGCTCGCGCTTCGACGCCGACGCCACGTGACACGCGGCCTGCCCGGCGTTTCGCGGTCGGGTGGCTATCCTCCATCTGTTGTCCGGACCCAGGACGCCCGAGGGAGGGGGTCCCCCCAGCCCAGCGAGGGGGAGGGCCGTTCCGGACCCCACGGAACGAGAGGCCGCTCAGATGGAGACGACGAGCAGTAGCCGGGTCGGGGCGCAGACCGCCGAGGCACCCGCCACCGCCGCCGCACCCGCGCAGGAACCGCAGACCGACGCGCAGACCGACACACAGCCGCAGGAGGCCGCCGCACCGGTGCCGGCCGCCCGGCGGACGGCCGAGGGCTTCCTGGCCGCAGACTTCCCCTGGTACGGGCTGGACGGGGCCTTCACCGGCCCCCGCTGGCTGATGCAGGTCGGCACCGCCGCCGACGGGACCGTGGAGCACGGCTCCACCGGTCACGGCGACGAGCCCTCCGCCCGGGGCGAGATCGCCACCGGCGAGAAGGAACGCTTCGCGGTGGTCATCACCGTGGCGAGCAACCCGCTGCGCCGCAGCGGCGACGGCACCGGCGTCCTGGAGGCCACCTCGGTCTCCTCGGCGGCCTGGCTGGCCGGCTCCGGGCTGCTGGCCTACAGCTGGCCCGGACAGATGGACCACTCCCTGCGCGACGACTGGCTCGACCAGCAGACCGAGGCCGCGTGGGAGCTCGCGGACGACCTCGCCGGCGAGGACTGGTCGACGCTGTCGCTGCCGGTGGACGGGGAGCCGACGCCGTTCCACTACCGCGAGTCGGAGTTCGGCTGGGTGCTGGCCGGGTCCACCGGGAGCGGGGTCCACCTGGGCGCCTACGGGCGCGGGATGAGCGCGTACGGGCTCGGGTTCTCGGCGATCGCGGACCTCGCCACGTACGAGTAGGCGGGCGGAGACGGGAAAGGGCACCGCCGGCCGGCGGTGCCCTTCTCACGTTGCGCGGCCCGGTGCGGGCCGTGCCCGCTAGAACTTGTTCCGCGGGGTGATGCCCAGGGACATGCCCGAGAGGCCGCGGGCGCGGCCGCCCAGCTTGCCGGCGATGGCGCGCAGGGCCGCGCCGGCCGGGGAGTCCGGGTCGGACAGGACGACGGGCTTGCCCTCGTCGCCGCCCTCGCGCAGACGCACGTCGATCGGGATCGAGCCCAGCACCGGCACCGAAGCGCCGACCGTCTTGGTCAGCCCGTCGGCGACCTTCTGGCCACCGCCCGAGCCGAAGACGTCCACCATCTCGTCGCAGTGCGGGCACGGCAGGCCCGACATGTTCTCGACGACGCCGACGATCTTCTGGTGGGTCTGTACGGCGATCGAGCCGGCCCGCTCCGCGACCTCGGCCGCGGCCTGCTGCGGGGTGGTGACGACGAGGATCTCGGCGTTCGGCACCAGCTGGGCCACCGAGATCGCGATGTCGCCGGTGCCCGGCGGCAGGTCCAGCAGCAGGACGTCCAGGTCGCCCCAGAACACGTCCGCCAGGAACTGCTGCAGGGCGCGGTGCAGCATCGGTCCGCGCCACACCACCGGGGCGTTGCCCGGGGTGAACATGCCGATGGAGATGACCTTCACGCCGTGCGCCGACGGCGGCATGATCATGTTCTCGACCTGGGTCGGGCGGCCCTCGACACCGAGCATGCGCGGCACGCTGTGGCCGTAGATGTCCGCGTCGACCACGCCGACCTTCAGGCCGTCCGCCGCCATCGCCGCGGCCAGGTTGACCGTGACCGAGGACTTGCCGACGCCGCCCTTGCCGGACGCGACCGCGTACACGCGGGTCAGCGAGCCCGGCTTGGCGAAGGGCACCTCGCGCTCGGCGGTGCCGCCGCGCAGGGTGGCGGCCAGGTCCTTGCGCTGCTCGTCGCTCATCACGTCGAGGGTCACGGCGACGGAGGTGACGCCCGCGACCTTCTCGACGGCCTCGGTGACGTTCTTGGTGATGGTCTCGCGCATGGGGCAGCCCGACACCGTGAGGTAGACCGTGACGGCGACCGCGCCACCGTCACCGATCTCCACCGATTTGACCATGCCGAGCTCGGTGATCGGCCGGTGGATCTCGGGGTCGTTCACCGTCGCCAGAGCGTCCAGGATCGCGTCCTGCTCAGGCACGGCGGCGGAGCTTGTGTCGGTAGCCATGCCCCGATGGTACGGCTCGGTAGCACGGCTCAGGAAAGCCCGTCAGCGGTCGCCTTCATCACGTTCCGCCGGGAATAGACGCCGCTCGTCCATCTCCTTGATCAGGTCCTGGAACTCGGACCTGATCCAGTCGCGCGTGGCGACCTCGCCCAGACCCATCCGCAGGGCCGCGATCTCGCGGGTCAGGTACTCCGTGTCGGCGATGGACCGCTCGTTCTGCTTGCGGTCCTGCTCCAGGTTGACCCGGTCGCGGTCGTCCTGCCGGTTCTGCGCGAGCAGGATCAGCGGAGCGGCGTAGGAGGCCTGGAGCGACAGCATCAGCGTCAGGAAGATGAACGGGTACTTGTCGAACCGCAGGTCGTCGGGCGCGAAGATGTTCCACAGCACCCACAGCACGATGACCAGGGTCATCCAGACGATGAACCGGCCCGTGCCGAGGAACCGCGCCACCTTCTCCGACAGCCGCCCGAAGGCCTCCGGGTCGTACTCGGGCAGCAGCGAGCGCCGCGGCGCCCGCGGCAGGTCGAGGCGGACCCGCGAGCGGGTCAGCGCGCTCGACCCGGTGCTCTGGGCCGACTTTCCCGCACGTTCGGCGGAACGTTCCGCCGCGTCCGCCGCCAGCCCGTGCTCACGCGCCTGCATCCGGGCCTGCTCGCGCCGCTCCCGGATCTGCTCGCGCCGCCGCTCACGGGCCTGCTCGCCGCGCCCCCGGTCGAAGCGCCCTCGCTCAGTGGCCACGCACGGCCTCCTCGGAATGGAATTCCGTCTCCCGCCAGTCGTCCGGCAGCAGGTGGTCCAGTACGTCGTCCACGGTCACCGCGCCCAGCAGCGAGCCGCTCTCGTCCACCACCGGCACCGCCACCATGTTGTAGGCGGCCAGGTGCGTGGTCACCGCGGGCAGCGAGGCGTCCGGCCGCAGCGGCGGCAGGTCCGTGTCCACGATCGAGCTGACCAGCGTGAACGGCGGATCCCGCAGCAGCCGCTGGAAGTGCACCGTGCCCAGGTACTTGCCCGTGGGCGTCTCGTCCGGCGGCCGGCACACGTACACCTGCGCCGCCAGCGCCGGCGACAGGTCCGCCTGCCGTACGCGGGCCAGCGCGTCCGCGACCGTCGCGTCCGGCCGCAGCACGATCGGCTCGGTGGTCATCAGACCGCCCGCGGTGTTCTCCTCGTAGGACAGCAGGCGGCGCACATCGGCCGCGTCGTCCGGCTGCATCAGCGTCAGCAGCCGCTCCTTGTCGTCCTCCGGCAGCTCGGAGAGCAGGTCGGCCGCGTCGTCCGGGTCCATCGCCTCCAGGACGTCGGCGGCGCGCTCCTCCTTCAGCTTGCCGAGGATCTCCACCTGCTCGTCCTCCGGCAGCTCCTCCAGCACGTCCGCGAGCCGGTCGTCGTCGAGGGCGTTGGCCACCTCGGCGCGGCGCTTCGGCGTCAGGTGGTGCAGGACGTTCGCCACGTCGGCCGGGCGCATCTGCTCGAAGGTGGCGACCAGGTTCTCGGCGCCCTGCCCGTGCTCCTCCAGCGAGAAGCCCGTCACCCCCGACCACTCCACCGTCAGCGTCTCGCCGCGCCGGCGCAGCGCCCCCGACTTGCCCTTCCGCACGAAGATCCGGTCGATCTCCCAGTCCCGGCGGGCCGGCAACTGCTGGATGGCCACGTCCAGGACGGTGACCTCCTCACCGCTGCCGACCAGCGTCACCCGGCGGTCCAGCAGTTCGCCCAGGACCAGCCGCTCCGTGGGGCGCTGCTCGAAGCGCCGCATGTTGACGACACCGGTGGTGATCACCTGCCCGGACTCCACGCCCGTGACGCGCGTCATCGGCAGGAAGATCCGGCGCCGGCTGACCACCTCGACCACCAGGCCCAGCAGCCGGGGCGGTCGGCCGCCGACGCGCAGCATCGCGACCAGATCGCGGACGCGCCCGACCTGGTCGCCGTTGGGGTCGAAGACGGGCACACCCGAGAGATGCGAAACGAAGATCCGCGGGGCGCCTGCAGCCATCCGAGCGCCTCCTAGAGCGTCCACCAACAGTCTTATGGGCCCTCAGGCTAGCCCGTGCCGCGGGCAAGCGTCCTGGTGGGCGGTCCGCCCGGGGCCCGGCGGGGTCCGCCCCCGTCTCGTGGGGCGCGGTCGCGGACGGCGGCGTACGGGCGGGTACGCTGCCTGCTGCTCGCAGACGACCGACGAGAGGCACCCGCACGTGACCGCCTACTTCCCTGCCGCGCGGCTGCGCCGGGCCGCCTTCATCGGTGTGCTGTGCGCGGGTCTCGCCGTCACCGGTACGGGCTGCGGGGAGGACCCCGACGAGGGCACGAACGGTGTCGGCAAGCTCTCCGCCGACAAGATCGAGGAGAAGGCGAAGGAGGCCGCCACGGGGGCCGACTCGGTGCACCTGTCCGGCACGCTGGTGAGCGGCGGCAAGTCCTTCACCGTCGACATGCGGCTGAAGTCGGACGGCGGCTCCGGCGAGGTGAAGTCGAAGGACGACACCTTCCAGCTGCTGCGCGTGGGCGAGCAGCTGTACCTGAAGGCGAGCGCGGCGTTCTGGGGTCAGTCCGACTCGGCCGGCAAGCTCGGCGACAAGTACGTGAAGGTGCCCGAGGGCGACCCCTCGTACAAGCAGTTCCGCGGGTTCACCGACATGGACGTCCTGCTGGACGGGCTGCTCGGCCTGGAGGGCAAGCTCGCCAAGGGCTCCTACACGAAGGTCGGGCACACCCGCGCGGTCCAGGTCACCGCGGACGAGGGCAAGGGCGGCAAGCTCTCGGTATCCTTGGAGGGCACCCCGTACCCGCTGCTCATGGAGCGCGCCGGCGGCGCCGGCCGGGTCGAACTCGCGGAGTGGGGCAAGCCGTTCCAGCTGGACCCGCCCGCGCAGGACCAGACGGTCGACTACGGCACCCAGCTGCCGACGACGAAGGACCAGAGCGGCGAGCCCGCCCCGGCCCCCTCCAAGGGCTCCGGCCAGGGCGCGAACCCCACCAAGCCTTGAGTCGCCCTCGGTACCCCGGCGGAGCCGGAGGAACCCCCTGCGGAGCCGGTGGAGCCTCCGGCAGATCCCCCGGTGGAGCCGGAGGACCCCCCGGTGAAGCCCGAGGACCCACCGGTGGAGCCGGAGCAGCCGGAGGACCCGGATGAGCCGCCGATAGACATCCCCACGAAGGCCCCGCCGAACCCTTACGAGCCGGTGGACCCCGGCGGAGGGTGACGGAAACCGCGGCCGAAAGAGACGGCCTAACCCCGGGCCGACTTCTTGCGCTTCAGCAGGAGCTTCGGGAGGCCCGCCGGGATCGGCTTGCGCGTGATCGCGGGGGAGCCCAGGGGGGCCGCGGCCAGCGAACCGGCCGGCAGCTCCGCCCGGACCGACTCCGGTTCCAGCCGCAGCAGCCGGCACTCCCGCGCCCACCGCTCCGTCATGTCCTCGGAGTCGGGGGCGTTCAGCCGCTTGCCCTTGAGCTCGGCCACCGCCGCCGCCCACTCCTCGCCGCGCGGCGGGAGCTCGCGCACGGTCGCCGTCCAGGCCACCAGCCGGCCGCCCTTGTCCTTGCTCCGCACGGTCACCTCGGCCGTCGCACCGTCCGTCAGCCCCGGGAACGGCTGCTCACCGGGCCCGTCGCCCACGACGTGGGCCGCGCCGTCCACCCAGGCGTGCCACAGGGCGCGGTCCGCCCCGGCGCCGCGGACCCAGATCAGGCCGGACTTCTTGGTGGCCTCCTCGACGAGGGCCAGGTCGAGCGTGCTGAGAGTCATGCGGACAGGGTAGGGGGTGCCCGCGCCCGCCCTACAGCCAGCCGTGGCGGCGCAGCGCGCGGTGGATGGTGAAGCAGATCCCGACGATCGTGACCATCACCATCGGGTAGCCGTACTTCCACTGCAGCTCGGGCATGTGCTCGAAGTTCATCCCGTACACCCCGCAGATCATCGTCGGCACGGCGATGATCGCCGCCCACGAGGTGATCTTGCGCATGTCCTCGTTCTGGGCGACCGTCGCCTGCGCGAGGTTGGCCTGCAGGATCGAGTTCAGCAGCTCGTCGAAGCCCACCACCTGCTCGTGCACCCGCGCCAGGTGGTCGGCCACGTCCCGGAAGTACTTCTGGATGTCCGGGTCCACCAGCCGCATCGGCCGCTCGCTCAGCAGCTCCATCGGGCGCAGCAGCGGCGAGACCGCCCGCTTGAACTCCAGTACCTCGCGCTTGAGCTGGTAGATGCGGCCCGCGTCGCCGCCGCGCGTACTGCCCTTGGCGGGGGCGGCGAAGACGTCGCTCTCCACCTCGTCGATGTCGTCCTGGACCGCCGCCGCGACCGCGATGTACCCGTCGACGACGTGGTCGGCGATGGAGTGCAGGACCGACGAGGGGCCCTTGGCGAGGAGGTCGGGGTCGTCCTGGAGCCGGTGCCGCAGCCCCTTGAGGGAACCCTGGCCGCCGTGCCGCACGGTGATGACGAAGTCGGGGCCGGTGAAGCACATCACCTCGCCGGTCTCCACCACCTCGCTGGTGGCGGTCAGTTCCGCGTGCTCGACGTAGTGGATCGTCTTGAAGACGGTGAAGAGCGTGTCGTCGTAGCGCTCCAACTTCGGCCGCTGGTGGGCGTGGACGGCGTCCTCCACGGCCAGCGGGTGCAGTCCGAAGGTGGCGGCGATCCCCGCGAACTCGGCCTCGGTCGGCTCGTGCAGGCCGATCCAGGCGAAACCGCCGTCCTCGCGGACCCGGCGGATCGCCTCACGTGGCGTCAGACACGCCGGCCCCAGTACGCGCCGGCCGTCGCGGTACACGGCGCAGTCGACCACCGCGCTGCTCGCCGACGGGTCACGCGTGGTGTCGTAGCCGGGCTGGGCGGGGGTGGACTTGCGCAGCGACGGGCGGACGGCCGCACGCAGGTAGGGCAGCATCGACATGGCAGGCTCCTTCGACGCACGGCTGCGGACCGTACGGGTGGGAGACCCTCCACGACCGCGAGCGGGCAGGCCCGGGGCTCGGGGGAGGGAACAGGACGGGAGGACAAAGTTCTGCCGTCGCTCTTCTACTGATCAGGAGATCAGACGGGGCGGGAAGCGTCCGTCACAGAAGCGGAAGAGCGATTGGTACTGCACGATCGACTTCGATCCATTGCAGCCCCACCTCCTCCGGCCGGTCCCCCGTGGGGGAGGTCCTGTCTCCGGGGTGCCAGGCACGCTTCGGCATGCGGCCCCGAACAGCTGTCAACACTATCAGTCGACGGATGGTCAAGGCCCGCCCTTTACCCGCCTGATACGAGTTCTATGCTCGCTCCATGGCAGAAATTCTGGCTCTCGTCGAGGCCCGGCTGCGCAGCGCGTTCGGTGACCCCGACGCCCGCGCCGCCGTCACCTTCCTGGGCACCGACCGCATCGAGGTACTCCGTTTCGCCGAGGGCGACCTCGTGCGGTACGCGACCCTCGGGATGTCCGCGCACCCGATGACCGATCCGACCGCAGTGGTGGCCGACCCCGTACGGGGCCCGCGCGCCGAGCTGGTGCTGACCGTACGGGGCGGGCTGGCGCCCACCGACAAACTGCTCAGGCCGCTCGCGGTGCTGGCCGCGTCCCCGCAGGTCGAGGGGCTCGTCGTGGCTCCCGGGGCCTCGCTGGACGTGGGCGATCCGCTTTGGGACGGGGCGCCCTTCAGCTCCGTACTCGTGGCGGAACCCGGCGGTCTGGTGGAGGACCTGGAGCTCGACGAGCCCATGGATCCCGTGCAGTTCCTGCCCCTGCTGCCCATGACGGCGAACGAGGCCGCGTGGAAGCGGGTGCACGGGGCGGCCGCGCTCCAGGAACGCTGGCTCGCGCGCGGGACGGACCTGAGGGACCCTTTGCGTACCGCCGTCGCGCTGGACTGACGGCCCGGACGGGTGACCGCGCCTTGACTGGCGGCCGGGCGGGGAGGAGCGTGGCTTCCTATGAGGGGTGAACCAAGTTGCCCGAAGTGCGGTGGCCGGGTCAGGGCGCCCGGACTTTTCTCCGACTCCTGGCAGTGTGCGCTGCACGGCGCTGTCCACCCCCTCCAGCCCGTCATCCCGCCCAGTGTCGAAGGCCTGGGCGTCGTGGTGCACCGGTCCCGGGTGCCGGTGTGGATGCCGTGGCCGCTGCCGGTGGGGTGGCTGTTCACCGGGATCGCGTCCGCCGGTGACGACCGCAGCGGTGGCCGGGCGACGGCCGTGGCCTGTTCGGGCCCCGGCCCGCTGGGCGGCATCGGCGAGCTGGTGCTCGTCGCCGAGGAACTGGGCGTGGGACTCGGTGCGCGGTACGCGGGCATCGACGGGCCCGACCCCGGCCCCTACATCGACATCTCGTCACCGCCCCACGCCAAGGTGGTCGCCGCGGGCCGCCCGAGCCCGCTGTGGCACCTGAACGGAGCCCCCGACGACCGGGCCGTCTTCGCGGGGGAGGCGAGGGGCCTGTGGCTCTGGGCCATCGTCTGGCCGGAGCAGTCCGGCCTCCTCATGTACGACGAGCTCGTCCTCACCGACCTCCGCGACGCGGGAGCGGAGGTCGAGCTCCTTCCTTGCGGGGCCCTGAGCCCCCGCATCCTGGGCCCGACGTAGATCCTTCCGGGGCGAATCGGGCCCTCCGCCCCGGTTATCCTGGAGTGCCCCCCGTCCGTACGACCCCTGGAGCTCGGCTGTGCGCATCGACCTGCACGCCCACTCCACGGCATCCGACGGTACGGACACCCCCGCCGAGCTGGTGCGCCATGCCGCCGCCGCGGGACTGGACGTGGTCGCGCTGACCGACCACGACACGGTGGGCGGATACGGGGAGGCCCTCGCGGCCCTTCCCGCCGGACTGACCCTCGTGACCGGGGCCGAACTGTCCTGCCGGCTCGACGGGATCGGCGTGCACATGCTCGCGTACCTCTTCGATCCCGAGGAGCCCGAGCTGGCCCGCGAGCGGGAGCTCGTCCGGGACGACCGCACCCCCCGGGCCCGGACCATGGTCGACAAGCTGCGGGCGCTCGGCGTCGACGTCACCTGGGAGCAGGTGGCGCGGATCGCCGGTGACGGCTCGGTCGGACGGCCGCACGTCGCCACCGCCCTGGTCGAGCTGGGTGTCGTGCCCACCGTCTCGGACGCCTTCACGCCCGACTGGCTCGCCGACGGCGGCCGCGCGTACGCCGAGAAGCACGAACTCGACCCCTTCGACGCCATCCGCCTGGTCAAGGCGGCCGGCGGCGTCACCGTCTTCGCGCACCCCGCCGCCGTCAAGCGCGGCCGGTGCGTGCCCGAGTCCGCGATAGCCGAGCTGGCGGCCGCGGGTCTGGACGGCATCGAGGTGGACCACATGGACCACGACGCCGGCACCCGCGCACGGCTGCGCGGCCTGGCGGGCGACCTCGGACTGCTGACCACCGGGTCCAGCGACTACCACGGCAGCCGCAAGGCCTGCCGCCTCGGGGAGTACACGACCGACCCCGAGATCTACGGCGAGATCACGCGCCGTGCGACCGGGGCCTTCCCCGTGCCCGGCGCGGGCGGACGCGAGCGCTGACCGGCCCCTCCCGGCCCGCTCCACCCGTCCCCCGTCCTTTTCGCGACACCCCTCTCTCCTGCAAGGCATCACTGTGTTTGATTTCGCCGTCTTCGGATCCCTTTTTCTCACGCTTTTTGTGATTATGGACCCCCCGGGGATCACGCCGATCTTCCTCGCCCTGACCTCCGGCCGCCCCGTCAAGGTGCAGCGCCGCATGGCCTGGCAGGCCGTGTGCGTGGCCTTCGGTGTCATCGCCGTCTTCGGCATCTGCGGTCAGCAGATCCTGGACTACCTGCACGTCTCCGTCCCGGCGCTGATGATCGCCGGTGGTCTGCTGCTCCTGCTCATCGCGCTGGACCTGCTCACCGGCAAGACCGACGAGCCGAAGCAGACCAAGGACGTGAACGTGGCCCTGGTGCCGCTGGGCATGCCGCTGCTCGCCGGGCCCGGTGCGATCGTGTCCGTGATCCTGGCCGTGCAGAAGGCGGACGGGCCCGTCGGCCAGGTCTCCGTCTGGGCCGCCATTATCGCCATGCACGTCGTGCTGTGGATCACCATGCGCTACTCGCTGGTGATCATCCGGGTCATCAAGGACGGCGGCGTCGTCCTCGTGACGCGGCTCGCCGGCATGATGCTCTCGGCGATCGCCGTCCAGCAGATCATCAACGGCGTGCTCCAGGTCGTACACGGCGCCTGACCCGACGGCCCCGCGCATGCGAACGCCCCCGCACCGGATCGGTGCGGGGGCGCGAACGTTTTTTCGTGCGGGCGTCAGATGGACGCGCTCTCGGCCGGTCGGATCAGAATGCGCTGGCCGACGGCTGCGGCCTGCTGCACGATCCGGTTGACGGAGGCCGCGTCCACGACGGTGCTGTCCACGGCGGATCCGTCGACGTCGTCCAGGCGCAGAATCTCGAAGCGCATGGGGCTTCTCCCTTCGTCAGTGTTTCCCTTGCACTGGTTCAACGAAGTGTAGGCCGCAATCATTCCCTACGCTAAGGAAATTTTTTCACTGGCTAAGTACTAGCCGGTGCAGGTGTCCCAGAAGGTGGCCAGCGCGGCGGCCGTGACGGCCGGATCCTCGGCGTTCGGGGAGTGCCCCGTCCCGGGGACGACCACCCGCTCGGCGCCCAGGCGCCGGGCCATCTCGTCCAGCAGCGGGACCGGCCACGCGTCGTCGACGGCTCCCGACAGGACCAGCTTCGGCAGCCCGGTCCGGCCCAGCTCCGCCACCCGGTCGGGCTCGGAGATCAGCACCCGTCCCGTCACGATCAGCTGCTCGGGAACGGTCGCCACCCACCGCCCGCGCAGGAACTCCGCCAGCTCGGCGGAGTCCGCGGCCGCGTCCTGCGGGTCGTGGGCACGCATCGCCGCCCAGATGGTGGGCATGTCCCCGCCCATCGCCTCCAGCGCCGCCACCAGCAGCTTCGTACGCGCCTGCTGCTCCTCGGTGATCGCGGCGGGCCCGCTGCTCAGCAGCGTGAGCGAGGCGAAGGGCGAGGGGTCGCGGAGCACCGCGGCGCGCGAGATCAGCCCGCCGAGCGAGTGCCCGACCAGGTGCACGCGGTCCGATCCCAGGGCGCGGACCTGCGCGAGCACGTCCAGCGCCAGCTCCTCCAGGGCGTACGGCGCCTCCTCGCGCGGGCCCGGGCTCTCGTACTGGCCGCGCCCGTCGACGGCGACCACCCGGTACCCGGCGGCGGCCAGCGGCTCCAGGAGGCCGATGAAGTCCTCCTTGCTGCCCGTGAAACCGGGGACCAGCAGGGCGGTGCCGCGGACGGGCTCACCGGCTTCGTGCACGGCGAACCCGCCGCGATCGGTGGTGAGGAGGTACGCGCGGGCGGCGGAGGGCAGGGTCAGGCGCGGCGGCTTGCTCATGGGCCAGAGGTTACCGGCCCGTAGATTCCGGGCGCAGCCTCCCCCGGGCTGACCCGGACTGACCCGGACTGACCCCGGACGACCGCGGGAGACACCCCGGGTACGCCGACGGCCCCGGCCCCCTCGGAAGGGGGACGGGGCCGTCGGTGCGGTGCTCGGGTGCTTACGCCTCCGGGGCGGCCGCGACCTTGCGGGTGCGGGTGCGCTTCGGCTTGGCGGGCGCCTCCTCGGCCACGGCGGCGGCCTCGGCGACCGGAGCGGCCTCGGCGACCTTGCGCGTACGGGTCCGCTTCGGCTTGACCGGAGCCTCCTCCGCCACGGCCACCGCGACGGCCTCGGCCGCGACCGGAGCCGCCTCCGCGACCTTGCGGGTGCGGGTGCGCTTCGGCTTGACCGGCGCCTCCTCGGCCACGGCGACGGCCTCGGCGACCGGGGTCACCGGGGCGGCCGCGACCTTGCGGGTGCGCCGGGCCTTGACCGGCTCGACCGGCGGGGCCATCTGGAAGTCCGGCTCGGGGGCGCTCGCCACGACCTTGCGCGGGCGGCGCACCCGGACGGGCGCGGGCTCGACGGGCGCCGCCATCTGGAAGTCCGGCTCCGGGGCGCTCTCCACGACCTTGCGGGTGCGGGCGCGCCGCGGCTTGGCCGGGGCCTCCTCGGCGACCGGGGTCACCGCGGCCACGGGAGCCTCGACCACGGCGGCCGCAGCGGCCTCCACGACCTGAGCGGTCTCCACGGCCTGAGCCGGAACCGCGCCCACACGGGTGCGGCGGCGGCGCGGCCGGCGCGGCTCGTCGGCGGCCGGAGCGGCCGGCGCGTCCACCACGGGGGTGACGGCGGCGGCCTCGGCGCCCTCGGCCAGCTCCGTACCACCACGGGTGCGGCGGCGCTGACGCGGCGTACGGGTGCGCGCGGGGCGCTCCTCGGTCACCACGGCGGCGGCGGCCGGACCGGAGCGCCCGCCACGGCCACCGCGGCCGCCGGTCTCGCCCAGGTCTTCCAGGTTCTCGGCCTTCAGGCCGGCCCGCGTGCGCTCGGCGCGCGGCAGGATGCCCTTGGTGCCGGCCGGGATGTTCAGCTGCTCGAACAGGTGCGGGGACGTGGAGTACGTCTCCACCGGGTCGTGGAAGTCCAGCTCCAGCGCCTTGTTGATCAGCTGCCAGCGCGGGATGTCGTCCCAGTCGACCAGCGTGACGGCGATGCCCTTGTTGCCCGCGCGGCCGGTGCGGCCCACGCGGTGCAGGAAGGTCTTCTCGTCCTCGGGCGTCTGGTAGTTGATGACGTGGGTGACGCCCTCGACGTCGATGCCGCGCGCGGCGACGTCGGTGCACACCAGCACGTCGACCTTGCCGTTGCGGAACGCGCGCAGCGCCTGCTCGCGCGCACCCTGGCCCAGGTCGCCGTGGACGGCGCCCGAGGCGAAGCCGCGCTTCTCCAGCTGCTCGGCGATGTCGGCCGCCGTGCGCTTGGTACGGCAGAAGATCATGGCCAGGCCACGGCCCTCGGCCTGCAGGATGCGGGAGACGAGCTCCGGCTTGTCCATGTTGTGCGCGCGGAAGACGTGCTGCGCGATGTTGGCGACGGTCGCGCCCTCGCCGTCCTCGGAGACGGCGCGGATGTGCGTGGGCTGCGTCATGTACCGGCGGGCGAGGCCGATGACCGCGCCCGGCATGGTCGCCGAGAACAGCATCGTCTGCCGCTTCGCCGGCAGGTAGTTCATGATCTTCTCGACGTCGGGCAGGAAGCCCAGGTCGAGCATCTCGTCGGCCTCGTCCAGGACGAGCGCCTTGACGTGCGACAGGTCGAGCTTCTTCTGCCCGGCCAGGTCGAGCAGGCGGCCCGGGGTGCCGACGATCACGTCGACGCCCTTGTTGAGCGCCTCGACCTGGGGCTCGTACGCGCGGCCGCCGTATATGGCGAGGACGCGGACGTTGCGGACCTTGCCTGCGGTCAGGAGGTCGTTGGTGACCTGGGTGCACAGCTCGCGGGTCGGAACCACCACGAGGGCCTGCGGGGCGTTGGTCAGCTGCTCGGGCTTGGCCCGGCCGGCCTCCACGTCCGCGGGGACGACGACCCGCTCCAGCAGGGGAAGGCCGAAACCGAGCGTCTTGCCGGTACCGGTCTTGGCCTGGCCGATGACGTCCGTGCCGGAAAGGGCGACGGGAAGGGTCATCTCCTGGATCGGGAAGGGGGACACGATGCCGACGGCCTCAAGGGCCTCGGCCGTCTCGGGAAAGATCCCGAGGTCTCGGAACGTAGTCAGGGTGCTGCCTCTTCTGTGAGACGCGGCGCGAGGCGGCGAGGGGGGTCGTACCGTGCCGTGCTTGCAGTACTGCTACGTACGAAGCTGCGCGGGACCACTAGCCTTCGCTCAGGCGCATCTGCCGCTGAGGGGGCCCCTCGTGGGAGGCGGTACGCATGAACGTACGCACCACACCGAGGGCGGTCGGTTGGAGCCGATCGGGCCACCGACCGGGCATCCTCATTCGGATGGCCCGCCGAGTATTCGGCAGGCGCATTACCACTGTACCTCGGAATCGCGCAGGTGTGTCGGGTGAATTCACCGGGTAGACGCGTTTAGCTGGACAGGCAGTCAACCGGCATGGTGCCTTGGAGGGCCATTCGGCGGGCTATTGTGCGGAGCATGTCGACCGTAGAAAACGCCTCGCCCGCCGACGACAGCGCGCCCGCCGAAGCCGTCGGAATCGCTTCCCAGGACTGGGCGACCGCCTCTGCCTCGCCGCAGTACCGGGCCGCCGTCGTGGACCTGCTCGGCGCCCTCGCGTACGGCGAGCTCGCGGCCTTCGAGCGCCTCGCGGAGGACGCGAAGCTCGCGCCCACCCTGGACGACAAGGCCGAGCTCGCTGCGATGGCCTCCGCCGAGTTCCACCACTTCGAGCGGCTGCGGGACCGGCTCACGGCCATCGAGGTCGAGCCCACCGCCGCCATGCAGCCCTTCGCCAAGGGCGTCGACGACTTCCACCGCCAGACCGCTCCCTCGGACTGGCTGGAGGGCCTGGTCAAGGCGTACGTCGGCGACTCCATCGCCAGCGACTTCTACCGCGAGGTCGCCTCCCACCTGGACACCGACACCCGCGCGCTCGTGCTCGGCGTGCTCGACGACACCGGCCACGGCAACTTCGCCGTCGAGAAGGTGCGCGCCGCGATCGAGGCCGACCCGCGCTGCGGCGGCCGGCTCGCGCTGTGGGCCCGCCGGCTGATGGGCGAGGCCCTCTCGCAGGCGCAGCGCGTCGTCGCCGAGCGTGACGCCCTCTCGACCATGCTGGTCGGCGGCGTCGACGGAATGGCGGCGGGCTTCGACCTGGCGGCCGTCGGCGAGATGTTCACCCGGATCACCAAGGCGCACACCAAGCGGATGGCGGCCCTCGGCCTCGCCGCCTGACCGGACGCCGCCACACGGCTCCACAGGGCCCCACAGGGCCACGTACGTCGGCCCCGGCGCGCACGATGCGCGCCGGGGCCGACCTACGTCCGTCAGGAGGTCCTCAGGGATCAGCCTTGCGACGGGAGTGAAAACGGAGTCCTGCGGGCGGGCCTGCGGGGCCCGGCGGCCGGACGGAGCAACAGGGACAGGACCACCGCCGACACGAGCACCGCGCCGACGAAGGTCGCGGTCAGCGTGTTGTGCCCGGGGCCCAGCGCGAAGTGGGTCAGATACGCCCCGAACAACGCCCCCAGCACACCGCTGACCAGCACCACTCTCGAGGACGGCAGCCGGCGTGCGAGCACTCGGGCGGCTGTTGCGGACAGGGCGAGGCCCAACAGAGCGGAGCCGAGCACTTCCATCAGCAGCATGAGGTCTCTCCCATACGTCAGGGCAAACCGGGTCACTGCCGTCCTACCCGAAGCGGAAGAAAGGGAAACGGCCCGGTGGAAGCAACCACCGGGCCGTTTGCGACAGTTCTCAGAGCGCGCCGAAGCCGACCTTGCGCACGCTCGGCTCACCCAGGTCGACGTACGACAGGCGGTCGGACGGCACCAGGACCTTGCGGCCCTTGTTGTCGGTGAGGCTCAGCAGCGGCTCGTTGCCGGACAGCGCCGCGGTGACGATGCTCTCCAGCTCCTCGGCGCTCAGGTCGCTCTCCAGCACGATCTCCCGGGGTGCGTGCTGCACGCCGATCTTGACCTCCACGGCTTTGTCCCTCCGACGATCCGGTTCGCGCGATCAGCCGCGCCGTACGCGGTCCACATTAGCCCGGTGAGGGGATGGGGACCGCGCGGAACGGACACGCTGGCAGCGAACAACGGCAGGTACGGGCCGCGGGCCGATCGGGTCAGCCCAGTTCGGGACTCGGCTCGGCGCCGTGCAGCGGGAAGCCGGCGATACCGCGCCAGGCGAGTGACGTCAGCAGGCCGACCGCCGTGTCACGGGCGACCGGGCTCTCGCTGGACAGCCAGTAGCGGGCCACGACCTGAGAGACCCCGCCCAGGCCCACGGCCAGCAGCATCGACTCGTCCCGGGACAGGCCGGTGTCCTCGGCGATGACCTCGCAGATGGCCTCGGCGCACTGGAGCGAGACCCGGTCCACGCGCTCGCGCACCGCCGGCTCGTTCGTCAGGTCGGACTCGAAGACCAGCCGGAAGGCGCCGCCCTCCTCCTCCACGTACGCGAAGTACGCGTCCATCGTCGCGGCCACGCGCAGCTTGTTGTCCGTCGTCGACGCGAGCGCGGTGCGCACCGCCAGCAGCAGGGCCTCGCAGTGCTGGTCCAGCAGCGCCAGGTACAGGTCGAGCTTGCCGGGGAAGTGCTGGTACAGCACCGGCTTGCTCACTCCGGCACGCTCGGCGATGTCGTCCATCGCCGCCGCGTGGTAACCCTGCGCGACGAAAACCTCCTGGGCCGCGCCCAGGAGCTGGTTGCGCCGGGCTCGGCGCGGCAGTCGCGTGCCCCGCGGACGCGCTGCCTCGGTCTGCTCGATGGCTGTCACGCCGCCTCCCACTTTCTCTAAGAACACAGTGCGCTCTGCGCCGCGCCCGCCATCGTACTTTTCGGTAACCGAATCTGGAGGGTTCAAGCCGAGTTTTCTCGCGGTACGGACGGCCCGGAGGCGCTGGTCAGCGGTCGGTCGGAGGTCGGTCAGCGGTAGTCGTCCTCGTCCAGCGGCACCACCCGTGCCTGCTCGGCCGCATCCCCGTCCGCGGCCTCGCCCACCTCCGCCCCGGTGATCGGGTCGTCCTCGTCCGGCCGGAGGTCGGCCAGCTGCTCCGCCACATCCGCCTCGGGCGCCTCAGGATCGAGGGTTTCCGGAAACTGCTCCCGGAAGGTGTCCGGCTCCGCAGGGTCGACAGTCATGCCGCTCCCCTCGCTTCCTTGCTCTCACCTATGAGCCTAGGAGGATCGCGGATGCACCGCTATGCGGATCCGGATCCGCTTGTGTCTGTGACCGCGAACACAGGAGGTGGAGCGTGATCGTCTCGTAACATTGCCCGCATGTCTTCGACCGAGCTGCCGGGCGTACGGTCCACCGCCGAGCTGTCCTCCCTGGTGGGAGCCGTCCGGGTGGCCGAAGGAGAGCAGCTGCGCACCGCCGCGCTGCCCGGGCTGGAACTGGCCGTGCGGGTGCGCCCGCCCCTGCGCACGGGGCTGCCGCCCGCGCTGTTCGTGCACGGACTGGGCGGTTCCTCGCAGAACTGGTCGGACCTCATGGCGCAGCTGGCCGACACCGTCGACGGCGAGGCCTTGGACCTGCCCGGCTTCGGCTGGTCCCCGCCGCCGGCCGACCGCGACTACTCCGTCACCGCGTTCGCCCGCGCCGTCATCCGCCACCTCGACGCCGCCGGACGCGGTCCGGTCCACCTGTTCGGGAACTCCCTGGGCGGCGCCGTCTCCACCCGGGTCGCGGCCGTCCGGCCCGACCTCGTGCGCACCCTCACGCTGATCTCGCCCGCCCTGCCCGAACTGCGCGTGCAGAAGTCGGCCGTGCCGACCGCCCTGCTCGCCGTACCGGGGGTGGCGGGGCTGTTCAGCCGGTTGACGCGGGGGCTCAGCGCCGAGCAGCGCACCCGCGGGGTGACGGACCTCTGTTACGGAGACCCCTCCCGGGTGACACCCGAGGGGTTCCGGCACGCCGTCGAGGAGATGGAGCGGCGGATGGCCCTGCCGTACTTCTGGGAGGCGATGACCCGCTCCTCGCGCGGCATCGTCGACGCCTACACCCTCGGTGGCCAGCACGGGCTGTGGCGCCAGGCACAGCGGGTTCTCGCGCCGTCCCTGCTGGTCTACGGTGGCCGGGACCAACTGGTCTCGTACCGTATGGCGCACAAGGCCGCCGCGGCCTTCCGGGGTTCGCGGCTGCTGAGCCTGCCCGAGGCCGGGCACGTGGCGATGATGGAGCACCCCGAGGTGGTCGCGGCCGCCTTCCGGGAGCTGCTGCACGACACCGGCACGGGCGAGGGCGAGACCGACCGAGATACCGAAGACGGCAGAGGCTGAGGACCGTGGGACGACATAGTCGCAAGGCCCCGAGCCCGGCCCCGGCTCCCGCCGCGGCGCCCGCTCCCGCCCCGCCGCAGGCGGAGTACGAGCCGTGGCCGTACCCGTACGGGGAAGCGCCCGCCGCGCAGTGGCCCGAGCCCACCGTGAACCACCAGGGGTACGTCTCCCAGGACCCGCCGTTCGCCGGCGCGCGGGCCGGGGGCCACCCCCAGCAGTACGAGCCCGGCGGCGCCTGGGGGGCCCGCCCCGACTCCGTGTACGGGGACTGGCACGGCGTCCCGCGCCCGCGCCGCGCCACCGGCGGCGCGGCCCCGGCGGCCCCCGCCGCGGGCGCGGCCCTCCTGGACTCCGACACCCCCGCCTTCGGCACGCCCGCCGTGGGCTTCCCGCAGGTGGTCCTGGACCGGCCGGCCGCGGACCCGTTCCCGGCCCCCGTGCCGGCTCCGGAGCCCGAGCCCGACCCCTTCACCTCCACCGGCTCGCACCGCCGCGTGCCCGGGCCGCGAAAACCGGTCGATCCCGTCGAGGAGCCCCCCGGCTCCAGCCGCGGCCACAAGGTCCGTACGTACACCGGCATGGCCGCCGCGGCCGTCACCACCGTCCTCGCCGTCGTCGTCGCGGGCCAGGTGATCGCCGACGGCGACGGCGCCAAGACCGGTACGGCGGCCGCCCCCGGCGAGGGCCGCTCCGACACGGCCGCCTCCCGCTCGGACGGCCGCCCCACCCCGGACGCGGCGGCGGCCGCGCCCGCGGCGCCCTCCGCCGCACCCGCACCCGCGCCGGAGCTGACGTACGAGCAGCAGATGGCCCAGCAGCTGCCGATCGACGCGAAGCTCACCGGCCCCGGGACCTTCGACACCGTGCCCGGTGTGGCCAAGGCCCCCGGCAAGGGCAGGCTCGTGCGCTACCGCGTCGACGTCGAGCAGGGCCTGGGCCTGGACCCGCAGCTGTTCGCCGAGGCGGTCCAGCGCACCCTCAACGACCCGCGCAGCTGGGCCCACGGGGGCGCGATGACCTTCGAGCGGGTGCCGGGCGGCGAGGCCGATTTCGTGATCACGCTGGCCAGCCCCGGGACCACCGGGGTCTGGTGCGCCAAGTCCGACCTCGACACCACCGTCGACAACGTCTCCTGCGACTCCGCGTCGACCTCCCGGGTCATGATCAACGCGTTCCGCTGGGCGCAGGGCTCCACGACCTACGGCCCGGACCAGATGTTCGCCTACCGCCAGATGCTCATCAACCACGAGGTCGGCCACCGGCTCGGACACGGGCACGTGAACTGTCAGACCCCGGGCGCGCTCGCGCCGATCATGCAGCAGCAGACGAAGTCCCTCGACATCGGCGGAATCCAGTGCAAGGCCAACCCCTGGGTGCACCCCGGTAGTTGATGACGGAGGGCGGAACCGGGGCGGGAACCCGCGTTGACAATCCGTCCGATCATCGGCGATGGTTCTCCGCATGTCGCAGCACCACACCATGACCGCGAGCGCCGCCATTGAGCTGGCGCTGCTTGGTGTGACCGCGCACAGCGTGGCCGACATCCTCTGTCGCTGACGCCTGCCTGAAGCGCCGCGACCCTTTCCCCATTTCGCCGCGCCCGGGTGTACGCATGCCCGCAGGCGCGGCTCCTTTCGTTATCGGTGACCCCTTTTCCGGCGCCGATCGCTGCCCCTGGCGTGGCCTTCTCCTCCCTTTTCCTCCTTCACGCCGAGAGGTCCTTCTCCGATGTTGCGTCAGTCCCACATATCGCGCCGCGTGGCCGCGGTCGCCGTCAGCCTCGTACTGGCCGGGGGCGCCGCCGCCTGCGGGCCCAAGGACGGCGCGGACAAGGCCGGTTCGGGCGACAAGCCGGGCGCCGCCGGGGGTGCGCCGCAGAAGGGCGGCACCCTGACCGTCCTCAACTCCGAGCCGCAGAGCGACTTCGACCCGGCACGCCTCTACACCTCGGGCGGCGGAAACGTTCCCTCGCTGGTCTTCCGCACGCTGACCACCCGCAACCGCGAAGCCGGGGCGGCCGGCACCAAGGTCGTGCCCGACCTGGCCACCGACACCGGCAAGCCCAACGCGGACGCCACCGAGTGGACGTACACGCTCAAGGACGGGCTGAAGTACGAGGACGGCTCCCCGATCACCACCGCCGACATCAAGTACGGCATCGAGCGGTCCTTCGCCGGCGAGCTCTCGGGCGGCGCCCCCTACCTGCGCGACTGGCTGGTCGGCGGGGAGACGTACGAGGGCCCCTACAAGGACGGCGGCAAGGGCCTCGACTCGATCGTCGTGCCCGACGCGAAGACGATCGTCTTCAAACTGCGCAAGCCCGAGGGCGAATTCCCCTTCGTCGCCACCCAGACGCAGTTCGCACCCGTCCCCAAGGCCAAGGACACCGGGGTCAAGTACGAGGAGCACCCCGTCTCCTCCGGCCCGTACAAGGTCGTCAAGAACGACAACGACGGCGAGCACCTCACCCTGGAGCGCAACGAGCACTGGGACGAGAAGACCGACGAGGAGCGCAAGGCCTACCCGGACAAGATCGACGTCCGCTCCGGGCTGGACGCCGCCGTCATCAACCAGCGCCTGTCCACCAGCTCCGGCCCCGACGCGGCGGCCATCACCACCGACACCAACCTCGGGCCCGCCGAACTCGCGCAGATCGGCAGCAACAAGGAGCTGGAGGGGCGCGTCGGCACCGGCCACTTCGGCTACGTCAACTACCTCGCCTTCAACCCGGAGGTGGCCCCCTTCGACAACCCGAAGGTCCGCCAGGCCGTCTCCTACGCCATCAACCGCACCAGCGTGATCAACGCCGCCGGCGGCTCCGCCCTCGCCGAGCCCGCCACCACCTTCCTGCCCGAGCGCGAGGCCTTCGGCTTCACCCCCTACGACCACTTCCCCGCGGGCAAGACCGGCGACCCGGCCAAGGCCAAGCAGCTGCTGGCGGAAGCGGGCTTCCCCGACGGCGTCACCGTCACCCTGACCCACTCCACCGCGCAGAACCGCCAGACCAGCCCCGAGGTCGCCACCGCCGTCCAGCAGTCGCTCGCCGCCGCCGGCATCACCGTCAAGCTGGAGGGACTGGAGAACAACGCCTTCAACGAGAAGCGCTGGGACGCCAAGAACACCCCCGGCTTCTTCCTCTCCCGCTGGGGCGCCGACTGGCCGTCCGGCGGCCCCTTCCTCGCCCCGATCTTCGACGGCCGGCAGATCGTGACCAACGGCTCCAACTACAACCACGCGCAGCTCGACGACCCGGCCGTCAACACCGAGATCGACGAGATCGCCAAGCTGACCGACCTCGCGGCGGCCGGCAAGCGCTGGGGCGCCCTCGACAAGAAGATCGGCGAGCAGGCCCTCGACGTGCCGCTCTTCCACCCGGTCTACAAGCGGCTCGTCGGCAAGGACGTCAAGAACGTCGTGATCAGTGACTGGACGGGCGTCCTCGACATCTCGCAGGTCTCCGTCAAGTGACCGTCACCGCCGAACGATCGGTGCCCGCGCCCGGGATCGTCACCCCGGGCGCGGGCGCCGTCCGCCAGATCGGGCGGCGCCTGCGCCGCCGCCCCGCGGCCCTCGCGGCCGCCGGCGTCCTCGCCCTGCTCGTCGTGGTCGCCCTCACCGCACCCCTGCTCGCCCAGCTCACCGGCCAGGACCCGAACGCGTACCACGACGACCTCGTCGACTCCGCGCGCGGCGGCGTCCCGTACGGCTCCTTCGGCGGGATCTCCGCCGACCACTGGCTCGGCGTCGAACCGGGCACCGGCCGCGACCTGTTCACCCGGCTCGCCTACGGCGCCCGGGTCTCCCTGCTCGTCGCCCTCGGCGCCACCGCCGTACAGACCGCCGTCGGGGTGGCCGCCGGGCTCGCCGCCGCCCTCGGCAACCGCTTCGTGGGACAGCTCATCGGCCGGTTCACCGACGTGATGATCGCCCTGCCCATGCTGGTGCTCGGCATCGCCCTCACCGCCGTGGTCCCGCCCGACTTCCCGCGGCCGCTGCTGCTGATCCTGATCATCGGACTGCTCGACTGGGGCGGCGTCGCCCGGATGGTGCGCGCCCAGACCCTCGCCCTGCGCGGCCTGGACTTCGTGGACGCCGCCCGGCTCTCCGGCAACAGCACGCTGCGGATCGCCCGCCGCGAACTGCTGCCCTCGCTGGCCGCGCCCGTCATCACCTTCGCCGCGATCAAGGTCCCCACCGCCATGGTGGCCGAGGCCTCGCTGTCCTTCCTCGGGGTCGGCGTGAAACCGCCCACTCCGTCCTGGGGACAGATGCTGTCCAGCGCCCAGACCTGGTTCCGCGCCGACCCCACCTACGTCCTGCTCCCCGCCGGGCTGCTCTTCGTCACCGTGCTCGCCTTCACCGTGCTCGGCGACGCCGTCCGCACGGCCCTCGACCCGCGCGAAGGCTCCCGCCTGCGGGTCGGCACCAGAAAGGAGCGCAAGCAGTGACCCGCTTCGTGCTCAAACGGACCGGCGGCGCACTGCTCGTGCTGCTCACCCTGTCCGTCCTCATCTACGCACTCTTCTACCTCGCCCCCGGCGACCCCGCCCGGCTCGCCTGCGGGGAACGCTGCAACCCGGCGCAGATCGCCCAGGTGCGCGAACAGCTCGGACTCAACGAATCGGCGCTCACTCAGTACCTGCACTTCCTCCAGGGACTGCTGGTCGGCCGCGACTACTCCGGCGGCGCCGGGCTCGTCCTGCACTGCGACGCACCCTGCCTGGGATTCTCGTACCAGAACGACCAGCAGGTCACCGAGCTCATCCTGGAGCGGCTGCCCGCCACCCTCTCCCTCGCGCTGGGCGCGCTGGTGATCTGGCTGGTGGTCGGCGTCGGCACCGGACTGCTGTCCGCGCTGCGCCGCGGCGGCATCACCGAACGGGCCCTGACCGTCCTCACGCTCGCCGGGACCGGCACCCCCGTCTTCATCCTGGGCCTGCTGCTGCTCATGAGCGTCTGCGCCTACCTCCAGTGGCTGCCCTTCCCGACGTACGTGCCGCTGACCGAGGACCCCGAGCAGTGGGCCTGGAACCTGCTCCTGCCATGGGTGACGCTCGGCCTCTTCGAAAGCGCCAAATACGCGCGGCTCACGCGCAGTTCGACCCTGGAGACACTCGCCGAGGACCACATCCGCACCTTCCGCGCCTACGGGGTGGGGGAGCGGGCCGTCGTCACCCGGCACGCGGTGCGCGGCGCGGTGGCCCCCGTGATCGCCCTCAGCGCCGTGGACTTCGGCACGATGATCGGCGGCGCCGTGCTGACCGAGTCGCTGTTCGGGATCCCCGGACTCGGCAAGACCCTCATCGACGGGGTACGGGTCGTCGACCTGCCCGTCGTGGTCGGCGTCGTCCTGGCCATCGGCACGGCCGTGGTCCTCGCCGGCGCGATCGCCGACCTGCTGTACGCCGCCGCGGACCGAAGGGTGACCCTCGCATGACGGAACCACTGGTGGAGGTCGACGGCCTCGTGGTCGACTTCCCGGTCGGCGGCGCGGGGGAGTACGTACGGGCCGTGGACGCGCTCTCCTTCACCCTGGACGCGGGACGCGCCCTGGGCATCGTGGGCGAATCCGGCAGCGGCAAGTCCACCGTGGCCGCCGCCCTGCTGGGACTGCACCGCGGTACGGGCGCACGGCTGACCGGCACCGTCCGGGTGGGCGGCACCGACGTGGCCTCGGCCCCGGCCGCCGAGCTGCGCCGGCTGCGCGGCGGGACCGCCGCCATGGTCTTCCAGGACCCGCTGAGCTCCCTCGACCCGTACTACGCCATCGGCGACCAGATCGCCGAGGTGTACCGGGTCCACGCGGACGTCTCCCGGCGGGCCGCGCGGGCGCGGGCCGTCGAGGTGCTGGACCGGGTCGGCATCCCGGACGCGGTACGCCGCTCCCGCGCGCGGCCGCACGAGTTCAGCGGCGGCATGCGGCAGCGGGCCCTCATCGCGATGGCGCTGGCGTGCGAGCCGCGGCTGCTGATCGCCGACGAGCCGACCACCGCGCTGGACGTCACCGTCCAGGCGCAGATCCTGGACCTGCTGCACGGGCTGCGGGAGGAGCGGGGGCTCGGGCTGCTGCTGGTCACCCACGACGTGGGGGTGGCGGCGGAGAGCGTGGACGAGCTGCTGGTCATGCGGGGTGGCTCCGCCGTGGAGCGGGGGGCGGTGGGGGCGGTGCTCTCGGCGCCCGCCGACCCGTACACCAAGGCCTTGCTGGCGGCGGTGCCGAGGCTTGACGGGCCGCGGGTCTCCCGGGCTCTGCCCGGACCCGCGCCTCAATCGCCGGCGGGGCTGGGTTCGGCTCCGGCGGGGCTGAAGGATGTCGGGGAGCCCGTGGTCGAAGTGTTCGGGTTGCGGAGGGAGTTCGGGCGGGGGAAGCGGCGGGTCGTGGCCGTGGACGGGGTGTCGCTCGCCGTGCGGCCCGGCGAGACGCTGGGGATCGTGGGGGAGAGCGGCAGCGGCAAGAGCACGCTCGGGCGGATGCTCGTCGGGCTGCTGGAGCCCAGTTCCGGGCAGGTGCGCCGGGACGGCGCCGAGGCCGTCGGCATCACGGACGGCGTGCAGATGGTGTTCCAGGACCCGGTGTCCTCCCTCAACCCGCGCCGTTCCATCGGCGAGTCCATCGCCGACCCGCTGCGCGCGGCCGGGGAACGGGACGAGGCGGCCGTGCGGGCCCGGGTCGGGGAGCTGCTGCTGCGCGTCGGGCTGGAGCCGGGGCACTACGACCGCTACCCGCACGAGTTCAGCGGCGGCCAGCGCCAGCGGGTCGGCATCGCCCGGGCCCTGGCGCCCCGCCCCCGGCTGATCGTCTGCGACGAGCCGGTCTCCGCCCTCGACGTGACCACGCAGGCGCAGGTCACCGCCCTGCTGGCGGAGCTCCAGCGGGAGCTCGGCATCGCCCTGGTCTTCATCGCGCACGACCTGGCGGTCGTCCGGCAGGTCAGCGACCGGGTGGCCGTCATGCGGGCCGGCGAGATCGTGGAGGAGGGCCCGGTGGACGAGGTCTACGACCGCCCGGCCCACGCGTACACCCGCCGCCTGCTGGCCGCGGTCCCGGCACTGGACCCCGTACGGGCCGCCGAGCGCCGCACCTCGCGGCAGGAGGCCTTCGCCTAGTCGTCAGGCCGTACTTCTAGCGTGCTCGAACGCGAACCGTACGGGAAAGTTACGACTCTTCACCCCTTCCGGTGGCGCGACGGACAACCGTCCGTCGCGCCTTCGGCATATCCGCTTGAGTTCTCCCGCGGCGGGTCGCCTGACCGACGGCGACCGCCTGAACGGGAGATCGGGGGTGCCACTCGTGCGGATCGGACTGGTCACGGAAGGTGGTTATCCGTATGCGACGGGAGAGGCGAGGCTGTGGTGCGACCGGCTCGTGCGCGGGCTCCCGCAGCACGAGTTCGAGCTCTACGCCCTGAGCCGCACCGCCGAGCAGGAACGCGCACGGGTCCCGCTGCCCGAGCACGTCACCTGCGTCCGGACGGCCCCCCTGTGGGCCCCCGCGGACGACGGGCGGAGCTACTCCCGGCGCGAGCGCCGGCGGTTCGGCGAGTGCTTCCGGGAACTGGTCCAGGGGATCTGCGCCGGCGCCCCCGACCCCTTCGCCTCCGGGCTGTACGGACTCGCCGAACTCGCCCGCGAACAGGGCGGGCTGTACGCCGCACTGCGCTCCGAGTCCGCGGTGCGCGCCCTGGAGTCGGCCTGCCGGGCGCCGGGCGCGAGCGGCACCGTACGGGCGGCGCAGGTGACCGACCTGCTGGAGTTCGTGGACGAACTGGAGCGGCTGCTGCGGCCGTTGTCCCTCGACTGGTACGAGGACCCCGGCGGTCTCGGCGCGGCCGACATCTGCCACGCGGCGGCGGGCGGGGTGGCGGCCCTCCCGGGCCTGCTGGCCAAACGCTTCTGCGGAGTCCCGCTGCTGGTGACCGAGTACGGGGTCCAGCTCCGGGCCCACTACCTCGCCCAGCTCGACGCACGGCGCGAGCCGGCCGACCGCCCCGCCGTACGGGCCCTGCTCGCGGCCTTCCACCTGCGGCTGGCCGTCGAGATCTACGCCCGGGCCGACTTCCTGACCCCCGGCAACGCGCACGCCCGGCGCTGGCAGGAGAAGTGCGGCGCCACCCGCGAGCGGCTGCGCACCGTCTACCCGGGGATGGAGGCGGACCGATTCGCCTCCGTCGGGGAGGCCGCGGACTGCGGGGACCCCGACACGCTCGTGTGGGTCGGCCGCATAGAGCCCGCGAAGGACCTCATCGCCCTGCTGCACGCCTTCGCCGAGGTCCGCCGGGCCGCGCCCGACACCCGGCTGCGGATCTTCGCCACGGCCGCGGCCCCCGGCTACCTCGCGGACTGCCGCTCGCTGGCCGCGCAGCTCTTCCCCGACGAGGCGGCCGACGCGGTCACGGCCGGGGAGAACCCCGTCACCTTCGAGGAGATCGGCGGGCCCGAGGCGCCCTCCCCGGCCGAGGCGTACGGTGCCGGGCGCGTCGTCGTGCTGTCCTCCGTGATCGAGGGCTTCCCGGTGACCCTGGCCGAGGCGATGCTCTGCGGCCGGGCCACCGTCTCCACCGACGTGGGCGCGGTGTTCGAGGTCATCGGCGGCACCGGGCTCGTCGTGCCGCCGCGCAATCCGCGGGCGCTGGCCGACGCGTGCCTGTCGCTGCTGCGGGACCCCGAGCGGGCGCAGCGGCTCGGCGCCGCCGCGCGGGCGCGGGCCCTGGAGCTCTTCACCGTCGAGCAGAACGTGGCGGCCTTCCAGGAGATCTACCTGCGGCTGCTGGCGAAGGGCTCCGCCCGGCCGGCCGGGGAGGTCCCCTTCGCCCGGCCCCCGGAGGCGCGCGTACCGGGCCACTGGACCAGCCCCACCTGGGCCGAGCCCTTCCCGGACCCGAGCTCGGAGGCCGCCGTATGACCACCGTCGACCCGCAGATCGCGCCCCCGCCGCTTTCAGCTCCGCCGGCAGCACCGACGAGATAGCCGCCGTCAAGTCCCGCAAGGGCCAGGACCGCGCCCCCGACGTCCTGGACCTCGGCATCGCCTTCGCCCGCAGCGGCGCCGCC
>NZ_JBEZKE010000034.1:0-75563 GCF_040651555.1 Streptomyces sp. NPDC048424
TCGGAGAGCTCGGCGGCAGTGCGTTCGACGCCCTGCGGGGATCACCCCGACACACACCCGACCCCGCCCCAACCGGCCCGCTTCGATCCCAGCCCTGCCAAATCCAGCCTCGCCGCACCAAATCCAGCCCCTCCGGCGTTTGAGGAGCGGGGTCCGGGGCGGAGCCCCGATCTTTGAGCTGCACCACCTCCGGCTTCGCCGCACCAAACCCAGCCCCGCCGGCGATTGAGGCGCGGGGTCCGGGGCGGAGCCCCGATCTTTGAGCCGCACCCATCCGGCTTCGCCGCACCACCTCCGGCTTCGCCGCACCGGCCGGCCTCGGTACCGAAATCCAGCCTCGCCGGCGATTGAGGCGCGGGGCGGAGTCTCGGTGTTTCGGGCTCGCCGGCGATTGAGGCCCGGCCCCGGAACGACCGGTGGGGCTACGCGCGCTCGGCGAGGGTGTGCGCGACCAGGGCGTTGGCGTGGCCGTGGCCCAGGCCGTGCTCGGTCTTGAGCCAGGCGACGAGCTCCATGTGCCGCGCCAGCGGCGAGGACCTGATGAGGTCCTTCCACTCGGCGATCGGCCGCCCGTACTTCTTCTCGATCGAGGGGAAGTAGCTCGCGGGGCCCTTCACCGGCTCGGCCATGGTTTCTCTCCTTCGTCGTGGTTCTGTCCCAGTGATGACCGGGAACGGGCACCGAACTCATCGGTCCCGCGGGGAAAACTTCGCGACGGCCTAGCCTGGGGGCATGACGATCGGCAGTGACGACTTCCACGCCACCCTGCACTCCCTGCGCGTGTGGGATTCCCCGCTTCCCGGGTTCGACGCCGGGGCCGCGCCCGGTGAGCCGCTCCCGTTGTTCCGGGAGTGGTTCGTGCACGCCGCCCGGGCGGGGCAGTTGGAGCCGCACACGATGAGCCTGGCGACGGTGGACGCCGCGGGGCGGCCCGATGTGCGCACGCTGATGCTGCACGACGCCGACGCGCGCGGCTGGCACTTCGCCTCGCACGCCACCAGCACCAAGGGCGTGCAGCTGGCCGGGCAGCCGCTGGCGGCGCTCGGGTTCTACTGGCCGACCGTGGCCCGGCAGGTCCGGATCCGGGGCCGGGTCACCGCGTGCGGGCCCGAGGAGAGCCGCGCGGACCTGGCGGTCCGCTCGCGCGGGGCGCTCGCCGCCGCGCTCACCGGCCGGCAGAGCGAGGTGCTGGAGTCGGCCGAGGACCTGGTCCGGGCCTCGGAGCGGGCCTGGGAGCGGGCCGGGGCCGAGCCGGACGCACCGGCTCCGACCTGGACCCGGTACGTGCTGGACGCCGACGAGGTGGAGTTCTTCCAGGGCGACCCCACCCGCCGCCACACCCGCCTGCGCTACCGCCGCACCGCCGAAGACGAAGCCGGCGCCGGGGCCGGCACCGCCGACGTCGACGCCGACGGGGCCTGGGTCCGCGAGCTGCTCTGGCCCTGATCCGGCCGGAAGACCGCCACCCACACCCCGTCCGCCGCCTCGCGGAAGGTGACCGTCAGCGGCATGCCGATGCGCAGGTCCGCCGCCTCGCAGGACACCACCTCGGTCATCATCCGCGGGCCCTCCGCCAGGTCGACCACCGCCGCCGTGTACGGGACGCGCGTGCCGAAGGGCGGGAGGTCGTTGCGGTGGATCACCGACCAGGTGTAGAGGGTCGCCCGGCCGCTCGCCGTCTCCCACGTCACGCGGTCCTCGCCGGCCCAGCAGTACGGGCAGAACTCGCGCGGGTAGTGGTGCGCCCGCCCGCACTCCCCGCAGCGGCGCAGCAGGAGCCGGCCCTCGGCCGCCGCGTCCCAGTAGGGGCGGGTGAAGTCGTCGGCCTCGGGGAGGTCGTGGCGCGCCGCGCCGCCGCTCACAGGAAGAGTCCGATCGCCGCGTCGAGGGACCAGGTCTGCCAGGACATGGCGAGGAGCGCGACGAGCGAGATGAGCGCCATCATCGCGTTCTGGCCCTGCTCGGCCCAGTCGTGGATCATCAGCACCAGGTAGAGCAGGTTCAGCAGCAGCCCGCCGACCAGGGCGACGGGGGTCAGGAAGCCGAGCACCAGGCCCAGCCCGAGCGCGAGTTCCGCGTAGACGACGAGGTACGCCATCGCCTTCGGGCGCGGTGCGACGACCAGTTCGAAGCCGCCCTTGACGAAGGTCCAGCGGTGCTTGTTCGCGACGTCGGCGGCCCACGCGATGCCGGTGCCGCGTTCGAACCAGCCCTTCTTGTCCTTGTGCCGCCAGCTCTCCAGCCACCACAGGCCGAGGCCTATCCGGAGCACGGCGAGCCATTCGGCCCCACTGAGCCAGATGGTCTGCATCGGCAGCCCCCACCCCTCTCATCACTGATCTGACGGTACGTCAGTTCAGCGGATGCGAGGCGATCCCGCAAGGCCCCGGCCGGCTACGGGTTCGCGAAGAGCCTCCCGTACCCCGTTACGGCGCCGGTGGCGGCGCCCGCAGCACGCAGGGCGGCCCACAGCAGGACCTGGTTGGCGGTGAGGACGGGACGGCCGAGGGCCGCCTCCAGCGCCTCGATCGCCCCGACCGCGCGGAAACCGTTGCCGCCGATGACCACCGCCGCCGCCCCGTCGGGCGCGAAGGACACCACCCAGTCCCGCAGGGCGCCGGGCCGGATGCGGCTCTGGTCACTGGGCAGGCCGCACGGGGCCGCGCGCACCACCTCGAAGCCGGCGTCCTCGTAGTAGGCCCGGCCCAGATCGTTCAGGGCGGCGTCGAACCACGGCGGATCCACCAGGCAGATCCGGCCGGCGTCCAGGATCCGCAGCGCCTCGGCCGTCGCGGCGCACGGGGCGACCACCGGCAGCCCGTGGGCGCACGCCGAGAGGCGGTCCAGCATCCGCGCCTCGCCGTGCGCCCCGATCGCGTACGCGGAGCTGGTGAAGGCGAAGCCGATCGCCGCCACCGGCGCGGCCGCCAGCAGTTCGGCGGCCTCGTCCACGTACGGCGGCTCGGCGAAGGCCCGTACGGGGGCCAGCGCAATGGTCGGATCCATCGCACCGCCGCGCCCCATCGCCGCGAACGGCACCCGGGCGGTGTGCAGCCCCACGTCCGCCGGGGCCATGGCGCGCAGCTCCGACTCGGGCCCCACATCGGCGTGCGGGGTGAGGACACCCAGGCGGACGCGGACGTCCCAGCCGTCGGGTCGCCACATCGGTCACTCCAGACTCTCCGGAAGCGGGAACTTCACCCTGCCACCGGGGACGGCGCACGGCCCGCCGCCCCGCCCGTGACCGTTCCGCAATCGATTCCCTCCTTGTCCGAGACCCATCAACTCAGCGTGGCGATACGATCACACCTCATGCCTGGAGTCCCCGCAGCACCCGACATGACCACCCAGCCCCGCCCCGTGTACGTCATCGGGGCCGGCCCCGGCGGCCTCGCCGCGGCCGCCGCACTGCGCGCCCGCGGGGTCCGCGCCGTGGTCGTCGAGAAGTCCGACGAGGTCGGCACGTCCTGGCGGCGGCACTACGACCGGCTGCACCTGCACACCACGCGCCGGCTCTCCGCCCTCCCCGGCCTGCCGATGCCGCGCCGCTTCGGGCGCTGGGTCTCCCGTGACAACGTCGTGCGCTACCTGGAGAAGTACGTCGAGTTCCACGAGCTGGAGCTCGTGACCGGCGTCGAGGTGACCCGGATCGAGCCCGCCCCGGAGGGCGAGGACGGCTGGATCCTGCACGCCAGCGGCGGGCGGGTGCTGACCGCCGCGGCCGTCGTCGTCGCCACCGGGTACAACCACACGCCCGCGATCCCCGACTGGCCGGGCCGGGACGCGTACGGCGGCCGGCTGCTGCACGCCGCCGACTACCGCAACCCCCAGCCGTACGCCGGCCAGGACGTCCTGGTCGTCGGCGTCGGCAACACCGGCGCCGAGATAGCCGTCGACCTCGTCGAGGGCGGCGCGGCCCGGGTGCGGCTCGCCGTGCGCACCGTCCCGCACATCATGCGCCGCTCCACCGCCGGCTGGCCGGCCCAGCGCAGCGGGATCCTCGTGCGCCGGCTGCCCGTGCGGCTCGTGGACCGGCTGTCCGCGCTCGTCGCCCGGACCTCGGTCCCGGACCTGTCCGCGTACGGGCTCCCGCGCCCGACGACCGGCCTGTACAGCAGGGTCAAGGAGGGGGCGATCCCGGTCCAGGACGTCGGCCTGGTCGACGCGGTCCGCAGTGGCAGGGTGGAGCCGGTGGCCGCCGTCGCGTCCTTCGACGGCGCCGAGGTAGTGCTCGCCGACGGCTCGCGGATCGGCCCGGACGCGGTGATCGCGGCCACCGGGTACCGCCGCGCCCTGGAGGGGCTGGTCGGCGACCTCGGGGTGCTCGACGAGCGGGGGCGGCCCCGTACGCACGGCGCCCGCACCGCGCGGCAGGCGCCCGGGCTGTACTTCACCGGCTTCAGCAATCCCATCAGCGGGATGTTCCGGGAGATGGCCCTGGACGCGGAGAAGATCGCCAAGGACGTGGCCCGGCAGGCGCGTCGCCAGGCGTCGTCCCGGTAGGGCCGCCCGCCGGAGCCGACCACCGGACCGGACACCGGAGCCGACCACCGGAGGCCGGCTCTCCGAGCCGGCCACCCGGGCCCGCCACCCGAACAAGTCGTCCGTTTGTCGATAATCCGCGACGGACCGACTTTGGCTACTCTGGCGGACATGACCGCCATGACGCGCACCCGCACCGATCCGGACCTCTCGTTCCTCCTGGACCACACCAGTCACGTGCTGCGGACCCAGATGAGCGCACAGCTCGGCGAGATCGGGCTCACCCCGCGCATGCACTGCGTGCTCGTCCACGCCCTCGAGGAAGAGCGCACCCAGGCGCAGCTCGCCGAGATCGGGGACATGGACAAGACCACGATGGTGGTGACGGTGGACGCGCTGGAGAAGGCCGGCCTGGCCGAGCGCAGGCCGTCCAGCACGGACCGGCGGGCGCGGATCATCGCGGTGACCGAGGAGGGGGCGAAGGTCGCGAAGGAGAGCCAGAAGATCGTCGACCGGGTCCACGCGAGCGCCCTCGGCGCCCTGCCGGACGACGAGCGCGAGGTACTGCTCCGCGCACTGAACCGCCTGGTCACGGGACATCTCCAGACACCCGAGGAGGGGCCGCGGCCGGCCCGGCGGGCGCGCCAGAAGGGCTGACACCACGACGACCCTCCAGCACTCCGATCCGTAAAAGATAGTCTGCAACAAAACCATCTGCTACGGTCCTTCCTGTTGCCTCCCAACGACAGGAGAGACCGCAATGCCCTCCACCACCTCCGCACCCGCACCCACCGCCCCGGGCTCGCGCTCGCGCCGGCTGGCCCTCGGCGTCCTGGCCACCGGCACGCTGATGACGGTCCTCGACGGCAGCATCGTGACCGTCGCCATGCCGGCCATCCAGAGCGATCTGGGCTTCACCCCGGCCGGCCTGAGCTGGGTCGTCAACGCCTACCTCATCGCCTTCGGTTCGCTGCTGCTCCTGGCCGGCCGCCTCGGCGACCTGATCGGCCGCAAGCGGATGTTCCTCGCGGGCACCGGGGTCTTCACCACGGCCTCGCTCGTCGCCGGCGTCGCCACCTCCCCCGGCCTCCTGATCGCCGCCCGCTTCCTCCAGGGCGCCGGCAGCGCGATGGCCTCCGCCGTCAGCCTCGGCATCCTGGTCACGCTCTTCACCGAACCGCGCGAACGCGCCAAGGCCATCGCCGTGTTCAGCTTCACCGGCGCGGCCGGCGCCTCGATCGGGCAGGTCCTCGGCGGCGTGCTCACCGACGCGCTCAGCTGGAACTGGATCTTCTTCATCAACCTGCCCATCGGCATCGCGACCCTCCTCCTCGCCCTCCCCGCCCTGCCCGGCGACCGCGGCCTCGGCCTGAAGGCCGGCGCGGACGCCCTCGGGGCGCTGCTCGTGACCTCCGGCCTGATGCTCGGCATCTACACGGTCGTCAAGATCGAGGAGTACGGGGCCACCTCGGCCCACACCCTCGGCTTCGGCGCCCTCGCGCTCGCCCTGCTCGTCGGCTTCCTCCTGCGCCAGGCCACCGCCGCGAACCCGCTCATGCCGCTGCGGATCCTCCGCTCGCGCAGCGTCTCCGGCGCCAACCTGGTCCAGATGCTGATGGTCGCCGCCCTCTTCTCCTTCCAGGTCCTCGTCGCCCTCTACACGCAGAACGTCCTCGGCTACGGCGCCGGCGAAATTGGTCTCGCGATGCTGCCGGCCGCGGCCGTGATCGGTCTCGTCTCCCTGACCGTCTCGGCCCGCCTCAATGCCCGGTTCGGCGAGCGCAGCGTCCTGCTGGCCGGTCTGGTGCTGCTGATCGGCGTACTCGGCCTGCTGACCCGCGTGCCCGGCCGGGCCGACCAGGCGGACTACGTCACCGACCTGCTCCCCGTGATGCTCCTGGCCGCCGGCTTCGGCCTCGCCCTGCCCGCCCTGACCTCGCTCGGCATGTCCGGCGCCAAGGAGGAGGACGCGGGCCTGGCCTCCGGGCTCTTCAACACCACCCAGCAGATCGGCATGGCCCTCGGCATCGCGGTCCTCTCCACCCTCGCCGCCTCCCGCACCGAATCCCTCACCGAGGCGGGCCGCCCCGCCCCCGAGGCCCTGACCGGCGGCTACCACCTGGCCTTCGCGGTCGGGGCGGCCCTCCTCGTCGCCGCCCTGGCCATTGCCTTCACGGTCCTGCGCCACCCGAAGGACGCCCCGCAGGAGGCGGCCGCCGGGGAGGCTGCCGGGGAGGGCGCCGCGGACGACGCCGTTGGCCGAACCGCACTCTGGACCGACCCCGCGCGGATCTGACACCGTTCACCACATCACCTCCACCAGCTTTCCTGCGCAGCCCTGTTCCTGACGGCACGTCAGTTCAGTAATCTGACTACACGTCAGTTATTGAGTTCCAGTTCCATCAAGGTTCATCGAGCAGGAGCGGGCGGAACGATGCTTGGATCTACTCACGGCACCCTCACCACCGACTTCCGCGCACGTGTCGAGGCCTGCGGGGAGTCCCCCAGGACGGCCGTCCACTCGTCGGCGGCCCCCTCCGCCGACGACGCGGTCGCCGTCGACGTCAGCGGCCGGCCGCTGCACGCCGACGTGCCCGACCTCGACCGGTTCTTCCGGCCCGAGTCCGTGGCCGTCATCGGCGCCTCCGACGCCGAGGGCAGACCGAACACCGGCATCACCCGCCAGCTCATCGCCTGGGCGGAACGCGTCGGCGCCCGGATCCACCCCGTGCACCCCACCCGCCCCACCGTCTTCGGACTGACCTGCCACGCCTCCGTGGCCGACCTGCCCGAACAGGTGGACCTCGCCGTCCTCCTCGTCGCCGACCCGCTCCCCGTCATCGAGGAACTGGCCGAGACCAAGGTGAAGTTCGCCGTCGCCTTCGCCTCCGGCTTCGCCGAGACCGGCGACGCGGGCGCCGCCGCCCAGGACCGGCTCGGCGCCGCCGTCCAGCGCTCCGGCCTGCGCCTCCTCGGCCCCAACACCAACCTCAACGCCTTCGAGGAGTTCCGCGACGACCTCGACGGCCCGGCCATCGCCCTGATCACCCAGTCCGGCCACCAGGGCCGGCCCGTCTACACCCTCCAGGAACTCGGCATCCGGCTCTCCCACTGGGCGCCCACCGGCAACGAGGCCGACCTGGAGACCTCCGACTTCATCTCCTACTTCGCCGAGCAGCCCGAGGTCGGAGCCATCGCCTGCTACGTCGAGGGCCTCAAGGACGGCCGGTCCTTCCTCCTCGCCGCCGACCGCGCCGCGCGCAACGGCGTCCCCGTCGTCGCCGTCAAGGTCGGCCGCACCGAGACCGGCGCCCGCATGGCCGCCTCCCACACCGGGAAGCTGACCGGCGCCGACACCGTCGTGGACGCGGCCATGCGCCAGTTCGGCGTGATCCGCGTCGACGGCCTGGACGAGCTCCAGGACACCGCCGCCCTGCTCGCCCGGGCCCGCAAGCCGCAGGCCGACGGGGTCGTCGTCTACTCGATCTCCGGCGGCACCGGAGCCCACTTCTCCGACCTGGCGACGGAGGCGGGCCTGACCCTGCCCACCCTCTCCGAGGCCAAGCAGCAGGAACTCCACCAGTGGATCCCGGAGTACCTGAACGTCGCCAACCCCGTCGACAACGGGGGCCACCCGGTCGGCGACTGGCGCGGCCGCAAGATCATCGACGCGATCCTCGCCGACCCCTCCGTCGGCGTCCTGATCTGCCCGATCACCGGCCCCTTCCCGCCCATGAGCGACAAGCTCGCCCAGGACCTGGTCGACGCCGCCGAGGCCTCGGACAAGCTCGTCTGCGTGATCTGGGGCTCCCCCGTCGGCACCGAGGACGCCTACCGCACCACCCTCCTCGGCTCCTCCCGCGTGGCCACCTTCCGCACCTTCGGCAACTGCATCACCGCCGTCCGCGCGTACCTCGGCCACCACCGCTTCACCGCCGGCTACCGGTCCCCCTTCGAGGACGCACCGCGCACGCCCTCGCCCTCGTACCGCAAGGCGCAGGCCCTCATGCGGCCCGGCCAGCAGCTCAGCGAGCACGCGGCGAAGCAGCTGCTGCGCGCCTACGGGATACGGGTCCCCCGCGAGCAGCTCGTGACGAGCGCGGCGGCGGCCGTCCGCGCGGCCGGCCTGGTCGGCTACCCGGTGGTGATGAAGGCCTCGGGCCCGCAGCTGGGCCACAAGACGGAACTCGGCCTGGTGAAGATCGGCCTGACCTCCGCGAGCCAGATCCGCGACGCGTACCGGGAACTGACCGACATCGCGCGCTACGAGAACGTGCCGCTCGACGGGATCCTCGTCTGCCAGATGGTGGAGCGGGGGGTGGAAATGGTCGTCGGCGTCACCCAGGACGACCTCTTCGGCCCGACGGTGACGGTGGGCCTCGGCGGGGTCCTGGTCGAGGTCCTGCACGACGCGGCGGTCCGCGTCCCGCCGTTCGGCGAGGACCAGGCCCGCGCGATGCTCACGGAACTGCGCGGGCACGCACTGCTGGAAGGCGTACGGGGCGCGCCCCCGGCCGACGTGGACGCGCTGGTGGAGGTCGTCCTGCGGATCCAGCGGATGGCGCTGGAACTCGGCGACGAACTCTCCGAACTGGACATCAACCCCCTGATGGTCCTCCCCCGCGGCCAGGGGGCGGTGGCACTGGACGCCCTCGCCATCTGCCGCTGACGATTCCAGCCTCGCCGGCGTTTGAGGCGCGGGGTTCGGGACGGAGCCCCGAGAAACGGAGAAAGGGCGGGGCGGGGAGAGGCTCCGCGCAGCGGCACCCGGCACCCGGCCACAACCGCAACCACGGACCACGAAAGGAGCCCCATCCGTGACCGCCGCCCCCGAGGACGAAGTCCTCCACCGCACCGAGAGCAACGTCTCGTGGATCACCCTCAACCGCCCCGAGGCGATGAACGCCGTCACCTGGGCCCAACGCGAACGCGTCATCGACCTGCTCGCCGAAGCCTCCGCCGACCCGGCGGTCCGTGCCGTCGTCCTCACCGCCACCGGCAAGGGCTTCTGCGCGGGCGCGGACCTCCGAAGCGGCGGCGGCGCCCCCGCCGCCGAGCGGGTCGCCGGCGACGTGGCCCGCATGATCCGACTCGGCGCGCAGCGCCTGATCACCGCGGTGCTGGACTGCGAGAAGCCCGTCCTCGCCGCCGTCAACGGCACGGCCGCCGGCATCGGCGCCCACCTCGCCCTCGCCTGCGACCTCGTCATCGCCGCCGAACCCGCCCGGTTCATCGAGGTGTTCGTCCGCCGCGGCCTGGTCCCCGACGGCGGTGGCGCGTACCTGCTGCCCCGTCTCGTCGGCCCGCAGAAGGCCAAGGAGCTGATGTTCTTCGGCGACGCCCTCCCGGCGGCCGATGCCGAGCGCCTCGGCCTGGTCAACAAGGTGGTGCCGGCCGAGGAGCTGGAGGCGACCGCCCGCGCGTGGGCGGAGCGGCTCGCGCAGGGCCCGACCCGGGCCCTCGCCCTGACGAAGCAGCTGGTCAACGTCTCCCTGGACGGTGACCGGGCGGCCGCCCTGGCCGCCGAGGCCACCGCTCAGGAGATCAACATGACCACGGCCGACGCGAACGAGGGCGTGGCGAGCTTCGTGGAGCGCCGCACGCCCAAGTACCTGGGCCGGTGAGCTACATCCGGGGGTTCGGCTTGAGCAGCGCGAACACCGCGCCGAAGGGGTCGGCCAGCCACGCGAGGCGCCCGACGTCGGGTACGTCCGCCGCCGGCATGAGCACCGACCCGCCGTTCTTCTGCGCCTTCGCGATGGTCTCGTCGACGTCCGCCACGTGGAAGTACGGCACCCAGCGCGCCTTCTCCTGCTCGCCGCCCGCGCCCTCGCCCAGCGGCGCGACCCCGCCGAAGGAGGCGTCCTCCTGGTCCCCGTCGGCGGTGCTCAGGACGCGGTACGTCATCCCGGGCACCTCCATCTCGGCGTACCGCCACCCGAACAGCCCGGCGTAGAAGCCGATGTCCGCGACCGGGTCCGGCACGTGGAGCTCCGCCCACACCAGCGTGTTCTCGTCGGAGGCCACCTCGAACCCGGCGGTGTTCCCGGGCTGCCAGCACGCGAACTCGGCGCCCTGCGGGTCGGTGAAGTGCGCGAGCCGGCCCTCCCCCATGACGTCCCCGGGCTCCATCCGGACCCTGCCGCCGCCGTCGCGGACGGCCGCGGCGGTTGCCTCGATGTCGGGGGTCATGAAGTGGTGCATCCAGGCGGACGTCGCCCCTTCCTCGGTGAGCGGCCCGAGCGCGGCGACGGTCTTCCCGTTCACCTGGAAGAAGCCGTAGCCGCCGGCCTCGGGTCCGGCGGAGGCGAAGTCCCAGCCGAAGACGGCGCCGTAGAAGGCGGCGGCCGCGGTCGTGTCGGGGCTGCCGAGGTCGAGCCAGTTGGGTGATCCGGTGCTGAAGTCGGTGCCGAGCATGGGGGTCCTCCAAGGAGTACGGCAGCGGTACGAGGTCGCTGCCACGATGCCGAGCCTCCACCCCCGGCCCGGTGTACGGGCGCTCGGGGGCGGGGGGTTTCACCCGTGTGGGGGTAAAAGGGGGAGGGTGCCTCGCGGCAGGCCCCGCCTCAGCTGCCGACCCGCTCCAGCGCCGGCAGGAACTGGTCGTAGAAGCTCACCTTGAGCCGCAGCGAGCGCTCCTCGGCCTCCCTGAAGCAGTCGGCGGTTCCCGCGCCGTCGCCGATCAGCTGCCGCAGCCGGTTGCCGAGCCGGTCGGAGTGGCTGGTGGCCAGCCTGTTCACGGTCTCCAGCGGGTTCTTCTTGGCATCGTGATGGTGGTGCGGGTAGTAGAAGCGCGAGTGGTTCTCGCCGTCGCGCACCAGCAGGGGTTCCATGCGCCCCCACAGCCGCCCGTACTCGACGGAGACCAGGATCTCGCCCCAGAAGCGCAGGACCGTCAACAGCCGGAGGTCGGCGTGGTCATGGTCGCCCGCGTCGGCGATGAGGGCGAAGGTGTCCTCGACGGCCCGCTTCGTCGCCGCCGTCGGCCTCGACCGGACGAGGGCCGTCCGGGATATCCCGAGCCGGCGCATGTCGTCCGTCATGTCCTCGCGGTGCGACTTCTTGTTCCCGCGGTCGTCCGGGTACTCCTCGCGCAGGATGATCCTGGCGATCCGCAGGCCCACCTCGTCCTGCAGGAGGTCGATCGCCAGGTCGTAGGCCGGGGTGAAGGCCAGCGACAGGAAGCGCCGCTGGAGCAGGATCTCGGCGAACGCCTCCTCCGGGAGCCGCTCGATGTTCGCGAGCACCGGATGCCGCCTGTACTGCTCGATCAGTTCGTCCTCGAACCTGTCCAGTTCCCACACGGTCGTAGCCCTTCTCCCGGATCACTAGATGACGTCGATCGATCTCACCGGGTCGCGCAGATCCACTTCGCTCCCGATGTCCCACAAGGTGTCCAGCTCCTTCTGCACCTGCCGGCCCATCACGGAGTCGCACCCGTCTATCTCGATCTGGGTGGACTCGATGGCGAGCTGCCCGTGCAGGAAGGAGCTGACCAGGTAGTGCTCGTCGGCCTTGTACACGGCGATCGACGGCAGGGAGTTGTAGACCCGCACCTTGAGCTTGTTCCTGAGCCCGGCCGGAAGGCGGTCGTGGACCCTGCCGAGGATGTCGAGGCTCGCGTTCACGGACACCGACCTGCTCGTGCTGCGCAACGCCTGGTCACGCAGGTACACCACATCGGACTTCGGGTGCACCAGCAGGATGCGCACCTCGACGTCCCGCTCGGTGACGGCCTTCTCCAGCGATTCCTCGAGACCGTCGAGGTTGGGTACCCACGTCTGGAGGATGACGACCTCGCGCCGGGCACCGCCCACGAGCCGTTTGAACTCCGCGGTGGGGAATTCCGGGTGCACCCTCGTCACGCCCAGGTAGTGCTGGCGCCGGAGTTCACCGGTGAGTCCGTCGAGCGTGAGGCCGGAGATCTGCGCGCTGATGCTGTCGAGCGCCTTCAGGCGGTCGAACTCCATCAGGAGGAAGAGGGTGACCGTGCTCAGGATGAGCAGCGTGATCTTCGGGAGGGTGCCCCCGGGGGCCATCTTGTCGAGCCATCCGAGGACGTCGGCGAGCAGGACCAGAATGCCCGCGGCCGCCATCGTACCCAGTGAGATCCGTTCGGCCCGGTAGCGAAAACCGTTGCCCATGACCACCCCAGCCCCCGACGTCGTTGTCGTTGGCCAAGACCATACACACGGGACTTCGAAGCCCTCTCATTGCCCCATGTCGCCTTGCTCACAAGGGAGTTCAGGCCATTGGCCGGATCTCGGAGGGCTGCCGGAGCGCGGCACGACACCCGAGGTCAGCGGGACGCGTCAACGCGTTCCGCGCCCACCCCTTCCTATCTGACGCACCGTCAGCTTCAATCGTCGGTGTGATGGGACATGCAGGGATGGCGGCCACCGTCGTCCGATACCTCAGGTCAGTCGGCTCCCCCACCTCCGCCGCGGCGGAGCGGGAACCCGAGCCCGTCGACGCCCTGCCGCGCCCGGATCTGCGCGCCGTCGGCGAGGACGAGCGCGCGCCGGTCAGCCCCGCCGAGTTCCGGGCCGTGCTCGGGAACTTCGCCAGCGGGGTCACCGTCATCACCGCGCCGCCCGGCGCGGACGAGGACGGCCCGGCCGGCTTCGCCTGCCAGTCCTTCGCCTCGCTGTCCCTCGACCCGCCCCTGGTCACCTTCATGGTGGCCCGTACGTCGACCACCTGGCCGCGGATCGCCCGCGCCGGGGTGTTCTGCGTCAACATCCTCGGAGCGGAGCAGGGCGAGCTGTGCCGGTCCTTCGCGGTCAGCGGCGCGGACAAGTTCGCCGGGGTGGGCCACACCCCCGCCCCCGTCACCGGATCACCCCAGCTCGACGCCGTGCCCGCCTGGATCGACTGCCGGATCCAGGCCGTCCACACCGGCGGCGACCACCTGATCGTCGTGGGCCGGGTCGTCGCCATGGGCGCGGCCGGCGAGGGCGAGCCGCTCCTCTTCCACAAGGGCCGCTTCGGCCGCCTGGCCGACTGACAGAGGGCGATCCGACGCGGGAGGGTGGCTCCGGGGCCGGGCCCAGGAGCCACCCTCCCCGCGGTCAGAAGGTGAGCACCCCGCGCGCCACCCGCCCGTGGTGGGCGTCGTCGACGGCCTTGGCGAAGTCCTCCACCGGGTAGACCTCCGTCACCAGCTCGTCCAGCAACAGCCGGCCCTGCCGGTAGAGCTCGGCGTACAGCGCGATGTCGCGCTGCGGGCGCGAGGACCCGTACCGGCATCCCATGATCGTCTTGTCCAGGTACATGGAGGAGACGAGGAAGGACGCCTCCTCCGTGAATCCGGGCACGCCCAGCAGGATCGCCTGACCGTGCCGGTCCAGGAGGTCCACGGCCTGCCGGATCAGCTTGACGTTGCCCACGCACTCGAAGGCGTGGTCGGCGCCGGTCGGGAGGATCTCGCGCACCGCCGCCGAGGAGTCGGCCACGGCGGACGCGTCGATGAAGTGCGTGGCCCCGAACTGCCGGGCCACCGCCTCCTTCGCCGGGTTCGCGTCCACCGCGACGATCGTCGTGGCCCCCGCGATCCGGGCCCCCTGGAGCACGTTCAGCCCGATGCCGCCGGTGCCGATGACGACCACGGACTCGCCGCGGTCGACGCGGGCCCGGTTCAGCACCGCGCCCACCCCCGTGAGGACCCCGCAGCCGATGAGCGCCGCCGAGGTCAGCGGGATGTCGGCGGGGATCTTCACGGCCTGGACGGCTTTGACGATCGTGCGCTCCGCGAAGGCGGAGTTGGAGGCGAACTGGAACAGCGGCTTCCCGCCCCGCGAGAACGGCTGGCCGGGCATGCCGATCGCCTTGCGGCACATCGTCGGCCGGCCCCGGTCGCAGTCCGCGCACGCCCCGCAGTTGGCCAGGGTGGACAGCGACACGTGATCGCCCGGCGCCACATGGGTGACGCCCGCGCCCACGGCCTCCACGATGCCCGCGCCCTCGTGCCCGAGCACCACCGGCGGCGGGAACGGGATCGTCCCGTCGATGACCGACAGGTCGCTGTGGCACAGGCCGGCCGCGCCGATCGCGACCAGTACCTCCCCCGGCCCCGGGTCCCGGATCTCCAGGTCGTCGACCACCTGGGCCTGCTTGCCGTCGAATACGACGCCTCTCACCTGGACTCCTTAGGCAGGCCGAGCACGCGCTCGGCGATGATGTTCCGCTGGATCTCGTCCGAGCCGCCGTAGATGGTGTCGGCGCGGGTGAACAGGAAGAGCCGCTGTTCCTCGTCGAGTCCGAGTTCGTACGGGAGCCCGGGCGTCCAGGGCGCCGGACCGGCGGTGGCCGCCGCGCCGCGGACCTCCACCGCCAGCTCCCCGAGCCGCCGGTGCCAGCCGCCCCACAGCAGCTTGGCCACGCTGGGCGCGCCCGCGTCGTCGGTGGCGCCGAGCGTGCGGAGGGCGTTCCACCGCATGGTGCGCAGCTCGGCCCACTGCCGCACGAGCCGGTCCCGCAGGACTGGATCCCCCGCGCCCGGAGCCGTCGTGCCCGGAGCCCCCGTGCCCGGGGCCGCCCGCGCCGCGTACGCCGCCAGCACCCGCTCCAGTTCGGCCGCGAAGCCGATCTGCTGCACCAGCGTCGAGACCCCGCGTTCCAGGGCGAGCAGCCCCATGGCCACGGTCCAGCCGTCGCCCTCCGCGCCGACGACCTCCGCCGCCACCGCCCCGTCGAAGAAGACCTCGTTGAACTCCGAGGTCCCCGACATCTGCCGGATCGGCCGCACCTCGACCCGCCCCGGCTGGTCCATCCGTACGAGCAGGAACGACAGCCCCCGGTGGCGCCGCGATCCGGGTTCGGTGCGGGCCAGGACGAAGCACCAGTCGGCGTCCCGGGCCAGGGAGGTCCAGATCTTCTGCCCGGTGACCCGGTACAGCCCGTCGGCCGGGTCCCGTACGGCGGCGGTACGGATCCCCGCGAGGTCGGAGCCGGCCCCCGGTTCGCTGTAGCCCTGGCACCACAGCTCCTCGCCCCGCGCGATGCCGGGCAGGAAGCGGTCCCGCTGTTCCTGGCTGCCGTACGCGATCAGCGTGGGCGCGAGGAGGTTCTCCCCGATGTGGCCGACCCGGCCGGGCGCGCGCAGCGCCGCGTACTCCTCGGCCCACACCACCTGGCCGGTCAGCGAGAGCCTGCGCTGTCCGTACGCCCCGGCCGGGGCATCCCAGCCCTGCCCGATCCAGCCGCCGCGCCCCAGCTCGCGCTCCCACGCGCGCCGCGCCTCGACCCCCTCGTGTTCGCTGCCCGGCCCGCCGAGCCCGATGACCTGCGCGTACGGGCCCACGAGGTGCTCCGTCAGCCACGCCCGGGCGTGCCCGCGCAGCTCCTCGTCCTCGGCCCCGAAGCTGAAGTCCATCCTGCTCAGGCCCCCTACGCGTTGGGGCGGTCCTTGGCGGCCGCCGCCTTGGCCATGGCCTCCAGCTGCGCCAGCATCGGCATCGGGTCGGTGCCCACCGTCCCGGGCAGGAAGTCGGCGATCTTCTCCGGGGTCCAGGAGCCCTCGGCGTACCCGGCGCGCAGTTCGCGCGGCTGCGCCCAGACGGCGATCTTCGGGCCGGCGATCGTGTACACCTGCCCGGTGATCTCCTCGGCCTTGGCGCGGTCGCTGAGCAGGTAGGTGACCAGCGCGGCCACGTCCTCCGGCTCGCCGATCTCCTTGAGCTCCATGGGGACGTTCGCCGACATGCGGGTACGGGCGACGGGTGCGACGGCGTTGGCCGTGACCCCGTACTTGGCGAGGCCCAGTGCCGCGGACCGGACGAGGGAGATGATCCCGCCCTTGGCCGCGCTGTAGTTGGCCTGCGCGACCGATCCCTGGTGGTTGCCGCTGGTGAAGCCGATCAGGGTGCCCGAGCCCTGCCGGCGCATGACGGCGGAGGCGGCGCGGAAGACGGTGAAGGTGCCCTTGAGGTGGGTGGCGACCACCGGGTCCCACTCCTCCTCGGACATGTTGAACAGCATCCGTTCGCGCAGGATGCCGGCCACGCACACGACGCCGTCGATGCGGCCGAACTCGGTGAGCGCGGTGTCGACGATGCGCTGGCCGCCCGCCATGGTGGAGATGTCGTCGGCGACGGCGACGGCCTCGCCGCCTGCGGCCTGGATCTCCTTCACCACGCCGTCGGCGACCTCGCTGGTCGGTTCGCCGCCCCCGATCCCCACGCCGTAGTCGTTGACGACGACCTTGGCGCCCTCGGCGGCCGCGGCGAGTGCCACGGCCCGCCCGATGCCCCGGCCGGCGCCGGTGACGGCGACGACCTTGCCTGCCAAGAAGTTCCCCACGTCCGGCCCCTTCCCGCGTTTTCTGACGGACCGTTAGATTCTATGGGTAGTCAGATGCACCTGCACAAGCCCTCGTTGCCGTCGTTGCCGTATCCACGCAAGGAGCTGTCGACGCCCATGACCCTGCCCGCCGCCTTCCACGACATCGCCAAGCGCGTCAACAACTGGGGACGATGGGGCGCCGACGACGAGATCGGCACCCTGAACCTGATCACGGACGAGGTCGTCCGGGCCGCCGCGGCGGAGGTCCGCAGCGGCCGCCGCATCCCGCTCGCCCTCCCCCTCAAGGAGGACGGGGTGCAGGTCGGCATGATCCCGGGCCGGATCAACCCGCTGCACACGATGGTGCAGATCAACCAGGAGATCTTCGGCCCGGGCACGGTGGCGTGCAGCGACGACGCCGTCAGCATGGGCCTCCAGGCGGGCACCCACTGGGACGCCCTCACCCACGTCTCGCACTCGGGGAAGATCTACAACGGCCGTCCGGCCGGCACCATCACGGCGCACGGCCGCGCCGAGTACAGCGGCATCGACAAGGCCGGCCCCATCGTCTCGCGCGGGGTCCTGCTGGACGTGGCCCGCGCGAAGGGCCTGGACCGGCTGGAGGGGGGCCACGCGGTGACCCCGGAAGACCTGGCGGAGGCGGAGGAGTTCGGCGGGGTCGCGGTCCGCCCGGGCGACATCGTCCTGGTCCGCACCGGCCAGATCCAGGTCTATCTGGCGGGCGACAAGCACGGCTACGGCTTCCCCTCGCCCGGCCTCTCGGTGCGCACCCCGGAGTGGTTCCACGCCCGGGACGTGGCGGCCGTCGCGAACGACACCCTCACCTTCGAGATCTTCCCGCCGGAGATCGACGACCTGTGGCTGCCGGTGCACGCCCTCGACCTGGTCGAGATGGGCATGCACCAGGGCCAGAACTGGAACCTCGAAAAGTTGTCCACAGCCTGTGCAGAAGAAAATCGTTACTCCTTCCTCCTCTCCGCGATGCCGGAACCCTTCGTCGGCGGTACGGGCACCCCGGTGGCCCCGGTGGCCGTCCTCTGACCCCGGCCACGCGCGAGCCGTACGCGGTGGAACCATGAGGTGGACATGACGCGTCCCCGTACGCGCGCGTCACACCCGTCCCCACCACCTTCCCCGCAGGAGAAGCCCGCATGGCCAACCCGTACCAGGTCACTCCGCCGCCCGCCCCCAGGCGCCGCTCGGGCGGCAACGTCGTCGCCGTCATCGTCCTCGCCGTGATCATCGTCGGCGGCTACTTCGCCCTGCAGTCGGTCAACAAGAAGGACGACGGCAAGCCGACGGCGTCCACCTCGGCATCCCCCTCCGCCAAGCCCACGGCCAAGGACCCCGGTTCGCCCGAGTCCTCCTCCGACACCTCCAGCGCGTGGAAGGTCGGCGACTGCGGCGGCCCCGACCCGGCCAAGGCCCCCGACGGGTACAAGCGGACGGGCTGCTCGGACTCCGGGGCCACCTTCAAGGCCATCGACATCAAGGAGGCGAGCATCCTCCCGGGCGCGATCCAGTGCCCGCCCGGCACGGACCTGATGATCGACGTGAGCATCTCCTACGGCAGCTCCAAGTCGAGCGGGATCCCCACCAACACCGTCTGCGGCCGCAACCTGTCGAACGACCACCCCGGCGACGCGGGCGCTGGCGGCGGCCAGCTGGTGAAGGGCGACTGCGTGACCAACCAGGCCAAGGAGGTCGCCTGCGGCGGCTCGGGCGCCCAGAAGGTCCTCGGCCTCGTCAAGACGAAGTCCGAGTGCCCCTCCGGCACCACCGACCCCATCGAACTCACCATGGCCATCGGCCGCCCGTACGACGTCATCTGCACCGACGGCTAGAGACGGTCTTTGCAGCTGTCCGCCCGCCGTCCCGGCGCGATGCCCGGGACGGCGGGCGGGCGTGAACGGCCGTGGCCGCCGAAAAGCGCGTGCCACGGCATCCACGACGGCGCAGACTCACCCCATGGCAGACATACGGGCGTTCCGGGAAGCGGTCGACGACTGGGCGGCCGGCGGTCCCGAAGGGCCCGCCCGCGCTCTGGCCGCCCGGCTGAACGTGCGGACGGCGGTGCTGCTGGAAGGGCCCAGCGACCTCGCGGCCGTCGAGGCGCTCGCCGCACGCCGCGGCCGCGACCTCGCCGCCGAGGGCGTGTGCGTCGTATCGATGGGCGGCGCCATGAGCGTCGCCCGCTACACCGGCGTCCTCGGGCCGCCCGGCCTCGGCCTGCGCCTGACGGGACTGTGCGACGAGAACGAACGGCCCTTCTACGACCGGGCCCTGGCCCGGGCCGGAGCGCCCCGCGAGGGCTTCTTCGTGTGCGTGGCGGACCTGGAGGACGAACTCATCCGCGCCCTGGGCACCACACGGATCGAGGACGTCCTGCGCTCCGAGGGCGAGCTCCGCTCCTGGCAGACCTTCGTACGCCAGCCCGCCCAGCGCGACCGGCCCCGGCAGCGGCAGCTGCGGCGCTTCCTGGGCACGACGAAGGGCCGCAAGATCCGCTACGGCCGTCTCCTCGCCGAGGCCCTCGCCCCCGAAGAGGTACCGGCCCCGCTCGACGACCTCCTCGCGGTGCTGTGACCCGCGCCGGTCTCAGTCGGTCTGCTTGACGCAGGTCCGGTCCTTCGCCGGCAAGGTGCCCGTGGCCAGGTACCTGTTGACCTGGTCGTCCACGCAGGTGTTGCCGTACCTCCCGTAGAGGGCGTGCCGGTTCGCGCCCTCCAGGGTGATCAGCCTGGAGCTCGGCAGCTGCCGGCGCAGCTCGACGCTGCCCTTGTACGTGGTGCGCGGATCGCCGGTGGCGGCCACGATCAGCGCGGAGGCATCACGCGTCACCCGGGTGGGCTCCTCGCGCGGCCGGTCCCAGAAGGCGCACGGGTTGATGTTGCGGGTCAGCGGGCCGAACAGGGGATGCGCGGCGCGGCTGCGCTCGATGTCCCGCCAGTACTGCTCGGGATCGCGCCCGGCGGCCACGTCCCCGCAGATGATCGCGGACTGCACGCCCGTGGGCTCGCCCTCCCCGCGCAGCACGTACCGGAGCTCCGCGGCGAACCCCGCGGGCAGCGTGGTGGGCGCCCCGCCGGCGGCCGCGACCAGTACGGACACCAGCTCGCCGAAGGACGCCCGCGCGGGCTCGGCATCGTCCGCGATGCCCGAGAACAGCAGGAGCGGCACCTGGCTCTCGTCGATCCGGAAGGCATCGGCGCCCGAACCGATGGTCAGCGGGCCGCGCGCGGCTGCCACGACGACGCGGTCGACGGAGGCGAGCACCTCGGCGCGGGTGCGGCCGAGGCCGTAGGTGCCGTGGCGCTCCGCCGCCCAGCCCGCCCAGTCGGACAGCGCCTTCTCGTTCGCGCGCTCCGCGCCCTCCAGCAGTCGGGGGCGGTAGTCGCCCGGGTTGATCGCCCCGTCGAGCACCACCCGGTCGTGGCGGCCGGGGAACATCTGGGTGTAGACCGTGCCCAGGTAGGTGCCGTAGGAGTAGCCCAGGTAGGAGATCTTCCGCTCGCCGAGCGCGCCGCGGATGACGTCCATGTCGCGGGCGGTGTTGCGGGTGCTGATGTGCGGGAGCACGGAGGCATCGGTGGCCCGGCACTTGTCGGCGAGGCCCTTCTGCAGGGCGACCTGCCGGTCGAAGCCCGCCCGGTCGGCGCCGGCCGACAGCCAGGTCATCCCGAGGGGCCAGCCGCAGTCCAGCGGGGTGCTGCGCCCGACGAAGCGCGGGTCGAAGCCGACGACGTCGAAGCGGGCCCCGACTTCCTTCATCGCCGCGCGGGCCGTCGGCGGGTAGGCCCGGGCGGGGCCGCCGGGGCCGCCGGTGTTCAGCAGGATCGCGCCGATGCGGTGACGGGTGTCGGTGGCTTTGAGCCGGGATATCGCCACGGTGATCGTGCGGCCCCGGGGGGCGGAGTAGTCAAGCGGCACGGTCACGTCCGCGCACTGCACACCGGCCTGGTCCAGTTCACGGCCCGTGGTGTCGTCGGGGCCCGTGACGCAGCTGCCCCAGCGCGGCCGCTGCTGGTAGTACCGGTCGAGCCCGGCCCCGGAACCGTTCGCGGTGGACGCTGACGCGGACGGGAGCGCGGCCCCGGCGGTCACGGCCTCGGCGGAGGAGGCCTCGGCGGCGACGGCCAGGGTGGGGCTGGTGGCGAGGCAGGCGGCGAGGACGAGGCCCACGGAGGACGCGCGGCGAGCGGCGGGGCCGAGGGTTCGTTCGGTGGTGGGCGACGCATCGGCCGCTTCGTGTGATCGCATGCCCCGAGGCTAGGAACCGGCCCCGGCACGGCACATCGGCCACGGGCACGAGGTCGTGGGTCCCGCCCGGCCCGGCGCCCGGGACCCGCGGCCCGGTCCGGCCTCCTCCTCCGGGAGGAGGCCCGGCGGGTGATGCGGGTGGCGGCGGCGCGCATGCACGCCCCGAGCGCGGCACGGCAGCCGCCACCCCGCGACCCGCACTCGTCAAGGCGTGTCCTTGGCGTCCCCTCGCGTCGAATCGCTCCACACCAGGGTGATCAAGATGTGACGGATCGTCAACACCTCGTTAGAGGTACAAGCGCGGTTCCCGCGTCGGGGGGTGAACTTCCGACGGGCCGTCGGAGGCGCAGTCCGACGCCTCCTTCTCCGCGCGGTCGATCTCGCACCAGATGCGTTTGCCCGCACCCTCGCGCTGCCAGCCCCAGCGGTCCGCCAGGCCGTCCACCAGCTCCAGGCCGCGCCCGCCGGTGTCGTCGCCGGCCGCCTGCCGGCGGGCCGGCTCCCGGTCGCTCGCGTCGGCCACCTCGACCCGCACCCCGGGTCCTCCGAACAGCATCCGCAGCACCGCCGGACAGCCCGTGTGCACGACCGCGTTGGTGACCAGCTCGGAGATCAGCAGGATCAGCGTCTCGGCGAGCGGCTCGTCATCCCCTATGCCCGACCCGGCCAACCGGGACCGGGCCCATCGGCGGGCCCGACCGACCTCGGCTGGGTCCGCTCCTACCTCCAGCTGAACCTGAAGCACCTGCACCGCTCACACCATCCGAACCGGCGGACACTTCGCCTCGCGACAGGATGGGATCACCCACCGTGATCCCCTTGCGGAGCAGCATGGTTGACATACAGTCACCACAACAAGCGCTTCGGGCATATTCCCGCGCGAAGGAGTGGGCGTGGTGCATACTGTGCGACGCTCGCGCCGCTCAACCGCTCGCATCTGTGGGAGCGTACCGGAGCAGGCCCCCGACTCCGGTCCGTAACGGCGGAGGCGAAGGACACAAACCGATATCAACTCTCTGTAATCGGACATGCGTCCCGCGGCGTCCCCGCCGTGCCCCGCGACGACCGCGAACGGCTACACCGCCGCCTCCAGCAGCTCCGCCGCCAGCCGTTCCTCCGCCTCCCCCGCCGTGCACCACTGCTCGGCCCGCACCCATGCCCGCTTCAGGTGCAGGTGCACGTCCGCCTCCCACGTGAAGCCCATCCCGCCGTGCACCTGCAGACAGTCCCGGGCGGCCCGTACGGCCGCCCCGTCCGCCAGCAGCTTGGCCGCCGCCACCTCCCCCGGATCGCCCGTCACCGCCGCCGCGTAGACCGCCGTACGGGCCACCTCCGCCCGCACCAGCATCTGCGCGCACAGGTGCTTGACCGCCTGGAACGCCCCGATCGGCTGCCCGAACTGCTCGCGCTCGCCCGCGTACCGGACCGCCAGCTCCACCGTCCGCAGCGCACTGCCGACCTGCAGCGCCGCCGTCAGCAGCGCGCCCGCCAAGCGGTACTCCGACACGTCCCCGGGCGGCGACGCCACCCGGTGCAGCGGCGTCAGCGGGTCCACCGAGCGGACCGGCGACCCGGCCGGCACCCCGGGGGCCCCCAGCACCGCGTCCGCCTCCGCCAGGTGCGCGACCAGGCAGCCGCGCAGGCCGTCCCCCGGGCCGTCCCCCGGGCCGCCGCCCAGGTCGAAGGCGGTCACCACCGCCGTCCCCGCCGCCGCCCCCGGGACCACCCCGGCGGCCAGGTGCGTGGCCACCAGCGGCCCCGGCAGCAGCGCCCGCCCGGCCTCCTCGAAGACGAGCACCGCCTCCGGGAGGCCGAGGCCGACGCCACCGGCGGACTCGGGCAGCCGCAGCGCGAAGAAGCCCGCCTCGCCCAGCTCCCGCCACAGCCCGCGGTCCACGGCGACGCCCGTGTCCACCGAAGTACGCAGCGCCTCGCGCCCGTACCGCCCCGCCAGCAGCTCCCGTACGCCCGCCCGCAGGTCCCGCTGCTCCTCCGTCGGCTGGAAGTGCACGCCCCTCACCGGCCCTTCGGGAGGCCGAGGATCCGCTCGGCGACGATGTTCTGCTGGATCTGCGAGGTGCCCGCCGCGATCGTGTACGAGAGCGAGGAGAGCCGGTCCAGGGTCCATTCCTCCTCCAGGGAGAGGGAGGCGGCGCCCAGCACCTGCGCCGCCACCTCGTACAGCTCCTGCCGCGCGTGCGAGTAGGCGAGCTTGAAGACGGAGCCGCCGATGCCGGGGACCCCGCCGGAGCCCTCCGACTCGCTGACGTTCCACTGGGTGAGCCGCCACAGCGCGCCGAACTCCCCGTACAGCCGACCCAGCCTGCGCCGCAGCACCGGATCGTCCCAGCGTCCGTTGGCCTTCGCCGTGCGCGCCAGCTCGCCCAGGGTGCGGCGGCAGGCGACGACCTCGCCGACGAAGGCGGTGCCCCGCTCGAAGGAGAGGGTGACCATGGTGACGCGCCAGCCGTCGTTCTCGGCCCCGACCCGGTTCCGGGCCGGGATCCGCACCTCGTCGAGGAACATCTCCGCGAACTCGGTCGACCCGGCGAGCGTGCGCAGCGGCCGTACGGTGACCCCCGGCGCGTCCATCGGCATGGCCAGCCAGGAGATCCCGCGGTGCTTGGGGGCCTGCGGGTCCGTCCGCACCAGCAGCTCGCACCAGTCGGCGACCTCCGCGTGCGAGGTCCAGATCTTCGACCCGGAGACCACGTAGTCGTCGCCGTCGCGGACCGCCCGCGTGCGCAGGGAGGCGAGGTCCGAGCCCGCGTCCGGCTCGCTGAACCCCTGGCACCACACCTCGTCCCCGCGCAGCACGGGCGGCAGCCAGCGCGCCCGCTGCCCGGCGCTGCCCTCGGCGGCGATCGTCGGGCCGGCGTGCAGCAGCCCGACGAAGTTCGCGCCGACGTACGGGGCGCCGGCGCGCTCCGTCTCCTCCAGGAAGATCAGGTGCTGGGTCGGGGTGGCCCCGCGCCCGCCGGCGTCCACCGGCCAGTGCAGGCCCGCGTACCCGGCCTCGTACAGGCGGCGCTGCCAGCCGAGGTCGTACGCCCGCCGGCCGGGCCAGTCGTCCGGGGACGGCTTGGCGGGCAGCTCGGGCAGCACCTTGCCGAGCCACGCGCGCAGCCGTGCCCGGAAGTCCTGTTCCTCCTCCGTGTAGGTCAAATCCATCAGACGAGGTCCAGGCCGAGCATGCGGATGGCGTTGCCGCGCATCAGCTTGTGGATCGTCAGCTCGTCGAGTCCCTTCACGTGGTCGAGGGCGACCTCCTTGGTGTGCGGGAAGGTCGAGTCCACGTGCGGGTAGTCGGTCTCGAAGGTGGCGTTGTCGCGTCCGACGACGTCGATCGAGGCGATCCCGTGCTTGTCGCGGAAGAAGCAGCAGAAGATCTGCCGGTAGTAGTAGGTGGACGGCGGCTCGGGGATCAGGTCGCGGACCCCGCCCCAGGCCCGGTGCTCCTCCCAGACGTCGTCGGCGCGCTCCAGGGCGTACGGGATCCAGCCCATCTGGCCCTCGCTGTAGGCGAGCTTGAGCGTCGGGAACTTCACCAGGACGCCGCTGAAGAGGAAGTCCATCATCGAGGCCATGGCGTTGTTGAAGCTGAGCGAGGCCTGGACGGCGGGCGGCGCGTCGGGGGAGGCGGCGGGCATCTGGGAGCTGGACCCGATGTGCATGTTGACCACCGTGCCGGTCTCCTGGCAGACGGCGAAGAAGGGGTCCCAGTAGCCGGAGTGGATCGACGGCAGGCCCAGGTGGGTGGGGATCTCGGAGAAGGTCACGGCGCGCACCCCGCGGGCGGCGTTGCGCCGGATCTCCGCGACCGCCAGGTCGATGTCCCAGAGCGGGATGATGCACAGCGGGATCAGCCGGCCGCCGCTGTCGCCGCACCACTCCTCGACCATCCAGTCGTTGTAGGCGCGCACGCAGGCCAGGGCCACCTCCTTGTCGTGGGCCTCGGCGAAGGTCTGCCCGCAGAAGCGCGGGAAGGTGGGGAAGCAGAGCGAGGCCTCGACGTGGTTGAGGTCCATGTCGGCCAGGCGCGCCTTCGGGTCCCAGCAGCCGCGGCGCATCTCCTCGCGGGTGATCCCCTCCAGGGTCATGTCGTCGCGGTCGAAGCCGACGGCGGCGATGTTGCGCTTGTACGGGAACTTCAGGTCCTCGTAGATCCACCAGTCGGTCGGCGGGCCGTCGGGGTCCATGGTGATCACGTACTTGCCGCCCGTGTACGCCAGCTCGCCGATGCCGGCCGTGAGCGCCTTGGGTCCGCGGTCGCGGTACTTGGCGGGCAGCCAGACGTCGAAGAGGTGTGCGGGTTCGATCACGTGGTCGTCGACGCTGATGATCCGAGGCAGTTCCAGTCCCATGGCCGTCTCCCCAATCCGATGCCAATCTGATGGATCGTCAGAAACAAGCTAGCCCCGCCACCCCTGGACCGACAAGCGCCGGAGCCCTACGCTCTGCGCTTGATCTGACTATCCGTCAGCTAAGGGGAGGTCTGGGATGACGGACACCGCGACCGCGACAGAACTGAGCCGCTCCCGCACCCTGTGGGAACTGATCACCCGCCGGGCCGCACTGACCCCGGACGCCACCGTCCTGATCGAGGCCGCCGAGGACCCCGCGCACGACCGCCGGCTGACCTTCGGGGAACTGCGCGACCGCTCCGAACGCGTCGCCGCCGGCCTGTACGGCACGGGCGTGCGCCCCGGCACGGTCGTCGCCTGGCAGCTCCCCACCCGCATCGAGACCGTCCTGCTCTCCGTCGCCCTCGCCCGGATCGGCGCCGTCCAGAGCCCGGTCATCCCCTTCTACCGCGACCGCGAGGTCGGCTTCGCGCTCCGCGAGTCCAAGGCCGAGTTCTTCGCCGTCCCCGGGCTCTGGCGCGGCTTCGACCATCCCGCGATGGCCCGCCGGCTCGGCGCGCGCGGCGTCTTCGAGGCCTACGCCGACCTCCCGGACGGCGACCCCTCCGCACTCCCCCCACCGCCCGCCTCCGGCACGGACGTCCGGTGGATCTACTGGACCTCCGGCACCACCTCCGACCCCAAGGGCGTCCTGCACACCGACCGCTCCCTCATCGCGGGCGGCTCCTGCCTCGCGCACGCCCTGCACCTGACCCCGTACGACGTCGGTTCGATGGCCTTCCCGTACGCGCACATAGGCGGCCCGGACTACCTGGTGATGCTGCTCCTGTACGGCTTCCCCGCGGTCCTCTTCGAGAAGTTCGCGATGCCCGACGCGCTGGACGGCTACCGCCGCCACGGGGTCACGGTGGCCGGCGGATCGACCGCCTTCTACTCCATGTTCCTGACCGAGCAGCGCAAGGACCCCTCGTCGAAGCTCGTCCCCACGCTCCGCCTCCTCGCGGGCGGCGGCGCCCCGAAGCCGCCGGAGATCTACCACGCCGTCGTCCGCGAAATGGGCTGCCAGCTGACCCACGGCTACGGCATGACCGAGGTCCCGATGATCACCATGGGCGCCCCGGACGACACCCCCGACCACCTGGCGACCACCGAGGGCCGCCCCCCGGCGGGCATGTCCATCCGCATCACCACCCCCGACGGCACCCCGCTCCCCCCGAACACGGACGGCGAGGTCCGGCTCCGGGGCGAGGCCGTCTGCCAGGGCTACCTGAACCGCGACCAGTCGACGGAGGTCTTCGACGCCGACGGCTACCTGATCACGGGCGACCTCGGTCACCTGACCCACGAGGGCTACCTGGTCCTCACCGGCCGCAGCAAGGACGTCATCATCCGCAAGGGCGAGAACATCTCGGCGAAGGAGATCGAGGACCTGCTCCACCGCCTCCCGGGCGTCGCGGACGTCGCGGTCATCGGCCTCCCGGACCCGGCCCGCGGCGAACGCGTCTGCGCGGTGATCGAACAGCGCCCGGGCACCGCCCCCCTGACCCTGCCCCAGCTGACGGCGTACCTCCGCGCGGAGGGCCTGGCCACCCACAAGCTCCCGGAACAGCTGGAGCTCCCGGACTCCCTCCCCCGCAACGAGGCCCTGCGCAAGATCCTCAAGTACAAACTCCGCGAGCGGTACGCCTAGCCAGGTGAGGGACCGGGTCTGTCACCGACGTGCGGAACGTGGGCAGTCAGCAGTGGTCGGGGCTCAGCAGCGTGGCAGCCGCGGCGACGAAGGCCGCAGACGCCTCCTTGGCCGCATGCCGCCGGGCGTCCAGTTCGGCGCGGTCGGCGGCCTTCCGCAGTGCATAGGTGGCCGCTGCGGCCTGCTCGGCCGGGCCGGCCAGCTCGGGGACCAGGACCTGAAGTCGGATGTGGGGCGCGGTGATCGCCGTTCGGGTGTCGTGGGACCTCGTCTGGGCCTCCAGCTGATGTTCGGCGCCTGCGCCGGCCAGGGTCAGGCGCTCCCGATGGAACATCGCCGAGCGGTGCGCGTCCAGGGCGGCCGCGAAGTCGGTGACGGCACCGAGCTGGTCCTGACGGTGGCTGTCGGCGCGCTGCTCGGCACGTGCGGTGCGTGCCGAACGGTGCTGGAGGAAGCCGGCGGCCAGAGCACCGGCGAGGGTACCGAGCACGGCAACGATCGAGGGCCATATGGACAAGGTGATGGGACCTCTCCTGGAGACGGCGGACGGATGCGGCTTCGAGGCCGTGGTCACTCGCACCGTATGTTCCCAGAGCCCCGCCCCTCATCGGGTTGAGCTCTGCCCCTCCGGGAGGAGGATGGGGGCGCTCGGCACGGACAGGCCCCGAGCGGTTGGAGGAAGCATGGCCAAGGAATTCCAAGTCACTTACGACTGCGCCGACCCGGGCGCGCAGGCGGTGTTCTGGGCCGAGGCGCTGGGGTACCAGGTCCAGCCGCCGCCGGAGGGCTTCGCCGACTGGCCGGCCGCGCTCACGGCGTGGGGCGTGCCGCCCGAACAGCACAACAGCCGGTCGGCCATCACGGATCCGGACGGCAAGGGGCCGAGGGTCTTCTTCCAGCAGGTCCCGGAGGGAAAGACCTCGAAGAACCGCCTGCACCTGGACGTGCGCGCAGCTCCCGGACTGAAGGGGGACGCGCGGATGGCCAAGCTGGAGGAGGAGGCCACCCGGCTGGAGGCGCTGGGAGCGAAGCGGCTGTACCGGATCGAGGGCAATGACATGGACGAGGGGATCATCGTGATGGCGGACCCCGAGGACAACGAATTCTGCCTGGACTGAGTCCGGCCCGGGACGGGCCGGAACGCCGAGACGTGAGGAGCGCGCAGCGACGTGCTGCGCCTCCACCCGGCTCGTCCGGCTCCCCCGGCTCGTCCCGCTCCGCCCGGACCCGCCCCCGCCGCTACAGGCGGCTCAGGGACGCCGCCGCGAAGAGGACGTCGCGGATCGCCTCGCGGTCGCCGTGCTGGCCCACCGCCGCCTCCTGCGGGGAGATGTGGCCGGCCGCCAGCTGGCAGAACTCGATGCCGTCCAGGGCGATCTCCGCCACCGTGCGCTCCGGCGACGGCTTCGCCCCCGGCGAGTCCAGGGCGATGTCCCAGCCGCCGCCACCCGCGCCCTCGATCTCCAGGTGCAGGGTCCGCCCGGGCGCGCCCGCCGCGACCAGGCCCCGCGCCGGGGCCGCCAGGCCCGCGCGCCGCCGCTGCGCCAGCGCACCCGGCAGCAGCCGCGCCGCCAGGTCGATCATCCCGTGCAGGTGCGGCCCCGACGGCGGCTCGTACGGATAGTCCACCGCCTCCGCGATGTCCCAGGCGTGCACCCAGCACTCGAAGGCCCGCTCCAGGAAAGCGTCCCCGAGCGGCAGTGCGAAGTGCCCGTAGTCCACGGACAGCTCGGCGACGCCCCGGCCGGCGAAGGACACCGTGCGCACCAGCGTGTGCCCCTGCTCCCGCCACGGGTCGCGGACCTGCCGCGTCGGCGGGTACGCCGACGCGTTCCAGAAGTGCTCCGTCCGCACGGTCGGACCGCCCGGCGGCGCGTCCGGGCCCAGCGGGTCGTCCAGCCCCAGCGCGTTGGCGATCAGCCCGTCCACCGTCATCAGGTGACCGATGACCCCCGCCACCGTCGTCCGCTGCGAGCGGCGCCGCTCCTCCTCGAACCACTTCAGCCGCACCGGGGTGTGCCACTCCGAGTCCCCGAAGTCCTGCAGCAGCGCGTCGAGCCGCGCGGTCTCGGTGTCGTACGGGCTCGCCCACACCGGAACCGGGATGCGCGCCGGCCGCTTGCCCAGGCAGTCCTCCAGGACGCGCGAGCGCAGCAGCGGCTTCAGGTCGAGGGTCTCCTCCGGGTGCAGCAGCCCCACCGCGTCGCGCAGCCGCAACGCCTCCTCCGCGCAGGGGGCGCACTCGGTGAGGTGGTCCTCGACCGCCTGGGTCTCCTCGGCGGAGCAGGCCGCCAGCGCCCACGCGCCGAGCAGGGACTTCAGCACGGCGTGCGAGGGCGGCGCCACCGGCTCGGGGAACGGCTCGGGCACGGGTTCCGGCACCGGCCTCGGCATGCGCGGCGGCTGCGGCGCGTACCCCGGGTCCAAGTCGTCGGCGGCTCCGCGCGGACCCGGTATCCGCGCCCGACCGCCGGGACGCTCGTATCCGTCGTCGGGCGACTCGGCAGGTCCGTTCATCGGGGCGTTCCGTATCCGGACTGGGCGGTGTCCTCCTGCGGGAGGGCGTTGGCGGTCGACAGCAGCTGCAGGCCGAGCCGCAGCCGGCGGCGCGCCTCGTCCTCGCTGATCTGCAGGTCGGCGGCGGCCTGTCGGTAGTCGCGCCGCTTGAAGTACGCGAGTTCGAGCGCGGCGCGCAGCGGCGCGGGCATGGAGGTGACGATGTAGTCCGCACGGGCGGCCGCGTTGGCGCTGCGCACCTTCTGCTCCAGCTCCTCGCGGGAGCCCCGGCCCAGTTCGGCCTGGCGCAGCCGGGCCACGGCCTGGCCCTGGGTGATCCGGGCGACCCAGGAGCGCATGGAGCCCTGCTTGGGGTCGTAGGCGTCCGGGTTCTCCCAGATGTAGCCGAAGACCTCGCGGGTGATCCGGTCCGCCGCCTTCTCGTCGCCCAGCACCCGGTGCGCCAGACTGTGCACGAGCGAGGCGAAGCGGTCGTACAGCTCTCCGAGCGCAGCCGCCTCGCCGCGGGCCAGGCGCTGCTGCATGCGGCGGTCCCAGCGCGGTGGTACGTCCTTCGGCATAAGTGCCCCCAGCCGTGTGTCGACCCAACGAATGTAGTGGGCACATGGCGGATCGCGCCCCTTTTGGGAGAAGCTCACCCTGGAAGTGCGCCCTCCGTGATAGAGGCGTGGCAGGGCGTGAACGGTGGTACGGCCGACGCCACATGGGGACAGGTGTACGCGCCCCACCGCGCTCCCCGTGCGCGGGTTCGATGCGGCAGCCTCCTTGACCACTTCGCTTAACGCGCTGGCCACATAGGCCTTACGCTCCTGCCTTGTCTTGAACTGAACCCCATCGCATACGTGAAGGCGGAACGCCGAACATGGACAGCGCAGAATACGAGCGCAAGATCGCCGCCCGATTCGCCACCTTCGACCAGGACGGGTCCGGGTATATCGACCGGGAGGACTTCAGCGCGGCCGCGAAGGCCGTCCTGGCCGAATTCGGCACCGCCGCCCGGTCGGACCGGGGCCAGGCCGTCTTCGCGGGGGCCGAGGCGTTCTGGCAGGGGATGGCCGGCATCGCGGACGTCGACGGGGACCAGCGGGTGTCCCGCGAGGAGTTCATCACCGGGGCGGCGAAGCGGCTGCGGGACAACCCGGAGCGGTTCGCGGAGATCGCGCGGCCGTTCCTGCGGGCCGTGATCGCGGTGGCGGACGAGGACGGCGCGGGCGCGACCCCGCAGGCCGCCGCCCGCGTCCTGCGCGTCCTGGGCACCGCGCCGGACCTGGCCCCCCAGCTGGCCACCGCCCTCGACGCCGACGGCGACGGCCGCATCTCGGAGGAGGAGATCCTGTCGGCGTTCGCGTCGTACTGCGGGGTGGAAGCCCCTGACGCGTAACGCGAACCCGAACTGGCCGCACCATCCAGCCGGGGCGGAGCCCCGATCCTCTACTCCGGCATGGCCGCACAAAATCCAGCCCCGCCGGCGTTTGAGGCGCGGGGGTTCGGGGGCAGCGCCCCCGCAACGGCGCCGCACGGACCCACTGTGCCTCAGCGGTATCCGGTCCCTGCGGACCGGCCTCCTGGGGCTCCGCCCCAGACCCCGCTCCTCAAACGCCGGAGGGGCTGGATTTGGCTCGGCGAGGCCTGGATTGCGCGGCCCCGGAGGGGCGGATTTGGCGCGGCCGAGCCGGAAGGGCGGCTACGCGAAGACGACCGTGCGGGAGCCGTTCAGGAGGACGCGGTGCTCGCTGTGCCACTTCACCGCGCGCGCGAGCGCCTGGCACTCCACGTCCCGCCCCACCGCGACCAGCTGGTCCGGGGTCACCTCGTGGCCCACCCGCTCGACCTCCTGCTCGATGATCGGCCCCTCGTCGAGGTCCGCCGTCACGTAGTGCGCGGTCGCGCCGATCAGCTTCACACCGCGCGCGTGCGCCTGGTGGTACGGCTTCGCGCCCTTGAAGCTCGGCAGGAACGAGTGGTGGATGTTGATGATCCGCCCGCTCAGCTCCTTGCACAGGGTGTCCGACAGCACCTGCATGTACCGCGCCAGCACCACCAGCTCGACGTTCTCCGCGCGCACGAGCTCCAGCAGCTGCGCCTCCGCCGCCGCCTTCGTCTCCTTCGTCACCGGGATGTGCACGAACGGGACCTCGTACGAGGCGACCAGCTCGGCGAAGTCGGTGTGGTTGGAGACCACGGCCGCGATCTCGACCGGCAGTGCGCCGATGCTCGAGCGGAAGAGCAGGTCGTTCAGGCAGTGGCCGAACTTCGACACCATGAGGACGATCCGCATGCGCTCCTCGGAGCGGTGGATCTGCCAGTCCATCTTGAACGAGTCGCCGATCGCGGCGAAGCTGGCGCGCAGCTTCTCGACGGTCACCGCGGGCTCGGCCTCGAAGTGCACCCGCATGAAGAAGAGTCCGGTCTCCCGGTCTCCGAACTGCTGGCTGTCCACGATGTTGCAGCCGGTCATGAAGAGGTAGCTCGACACGGCGTGCACGATGCCCTGCTTGTCGGGGCAGGACACGGTCAGGACGTACTGGGGCTGGGGCTGGGCCGGGGCCTCGTTGTGCGGGTCGCTCATGACCGCACAGCCTTTCACACCGCGCGGGTGAGGATCCTCAACACATCCAGCGACGTCGGCCGGACGTCCGGGTCGTCCCCGTCCGCCTCCGCCAGCCGTACGTGCGCCTCGCGGGCGGCGCGTACCGCCTCGGGCCACGCGTGGTGCTCCAGGTAGGCGGAGACCGGGGCGTCGGGCCCGACCTGGTGGAGGATGCGGAGCACCCGCAGCACCGCGAGGTCGACGAGGGCGGCCTCCTGCGAGTCGCGGAAGATCGTGCCGACGTACTTCTCGGCCGACCAGCTGTCGAGCCAGGTGTCCTCGACGAGCCGGTACACGGCGTCGGTGACGTCCCCGTACCCGTCGACGCCGGTCAGCCACGTGTCCTCGTGGAAGGCCGGGTCGGAGAGCATGTGCAGCGCCGAGCGCACGTTGCCGCGCCAGCGCCACCACGGCATGTCATTGAGGGGCATGCCGCCCATGGTGGAGGAGCGGCCGCCGCGGCGGGAAGAGTTCTTCGAACCTTGGGCGAATGTCACGCTTTCGATCGTACGTTCCGGTAGTACGCGATCTTCAGGCGCCTGCGGCGGAGAGCGCACCCCCGTAATTCACCTGGGCGTCACCCGATGTTGTGTCCATCTCACTCGACAGTTACCTGTGGGGCGGAAGTGTGCATGGACATGGCCATATCGCGACGCGCAGCATCCTTGTCCCGCACCTTCGTGGCAACGGCGATGGGTGCTTGCCTCGTCGCGGGTTGCGGGGCGCTCCCGGGGGGCTCGGGGGGCTCCGGGGAGACCATCACGGTCATGACGTTCGCCCCGGAGGACACCAAGGCAACCAACATGCCGGGCATGACCGGCATGGCGAAGGCGTACGAACGCTGGGTGAATTCCAAGGGCGGGATCAACGGGCACAAACTGCGCGTACTGACCTGCAACGAGAAGAACACGCCCACCGGCGCCGCCGACTGCGCCCGCAAGGCCGTCGCCGAGAAGGCCGTCGCCGTCGTCGGCTCGTACAGCCAGCACGGACGCGCCTTCATGGCCCCGCTGGAGGCGGAGGGCATCCCCTTCATCGGCGGCTACGGGGTTTCCTCCGAGGAGTTCCAGTCCCCGCTCTCCTACCCCGTCAACGGCGGCCAGTCCGTCCTCATCGCCGGCGCCGGCCACCAGCTGAGCCGCGCCTGCGCCCAGGTCGCCCTCGTCCGCCCCGACACCCTCACGGGCGACACCCTGCCGGTCCTGCTCAACGCCGGGCTGCGGGCCAACAAGATGGCCGACGCCGCCGACATCCGGGCCGCCGAGGACTCCGCGGACTTCGGGCCGCAGGCCCGGGAGGCGCTCGCCCACACCACCGGCACCGGCAAGGAGAAGGAAAAGGAGAAGGGCTGCGTCACCGCCGTGCTCGGCGAGCGCACCGAGACCTTCTTCGACGCCTTCCGCCGGACCGAGGCGCAGCGCAAGAAGCCGCAGATCTCCTCCGTCCTGGGCAGCGTCAGCCAGTCGCTGGTGGACCGTACCGGCGGCAAGGAGAGCCCCTTCGAGGGCGCGTACCTCACCAGCTGGTACCCGGTGGGCTCCGATCCGGTCTGGACGCCGATGCGGAACGTGGTCGCCGAGCACGCCTTCGGCGACGACACCGTCGACCCCGACGACAGCGGGGCGCAGACCACCTGGATCGCGTACACGGTGCTGAGCGAGATCGTGAAGCGCTTCAAGGACGACGAGGACGTCACCGCCCGCAAGGTCAAGCGGGCGCTGAACGAGTCCCAGCCCGTCAAGACCGGCGGCCTCACGCCGGACCTGAGCTGGCGCTACCAGGACATGCGCGCCGTCGCCGGCTTCCCCCGCATCGTCAACGGCCAGGTCACCTTCCAGATCGTCCAGGCCGGACGGCTCGTGGCACAGCCGGGCGAGCCGCCCCTGGACATGACCCCGACCCTGGTGCAGGCGCCCCAGACGGCGTGATGCCCAGGGCTCGTGTGTCCAGAGTCCCGGTGCTCAGAGCTGGGACTTGTCCCGCTTGGTGAGGCCGTACTTGGCCGCGATCGTGTTCCACATGGTCGCGGCCGACTCCTTGGCCTTGGTCGCCTCGCCGCTCGACTTGTTGGCGTCGGAGGCGTTCTTGGTGGCCTTGGCCTTGCCGTCCTTGCACTTGTCGTCGTCCACGTCGTCCGCCCAGGCGGCGTAGCTGTCGTCGGCGTCCGCGGAGGACTGCCAGGCCTTGGTGAGGGCCGCGGACAGCTTGGCGTTGTCCGGGAGCTTGTCCAGCTTCAGCTCCTGGAGGCGGGTGACGAGTTCCTCGCGCTGGCGGGCCGCGTCGCGCAGGTCGGCGGCCGCCTGGTCGAGGTTGCTGCAGCCCTTGATGTCCTCGACGGCCTTGATCACCGAGGCCCGGCTGTCGTTGCTGTCCGCGAGGAGCTTGTCCAGCTGGACGGCCTGCGGGCGGGCCGGGTCGACGGGGGCCTCGCCGCCGGGGGCGGCGGAGGCGCCGCTCGCGGCCGGTGCGGCGGGCGTCGCGCCCGGGTCGTTGTTCTGCGGCTTGTCGTTGCTGAGCAACGAGCCGACGCCGAGCCCGACGACCGCCAGGCCGATGACCACGGCGGCGATGACGCCGGTCGAGACCCTGCGGGGTGCCTCCGGCGGCGGGGGCGGGGTCGGGGCGTACTGCTGCTGCGGGTGGGGCTGTACGGGGGCTGCGGGGCGCTGCGCGCGCGGCGGGTAGGGGCGCGGCGGCGGCTGGCGCAGCACGGGCTCCTGGACGGGCGGCAGGTGCTGGGTGTGCCCGGCGGAGCCGTCATCGCCGCGGAACAGCCCGTCGAACCCTTCCACGGCGCGGTCGCCACGATCGGCGGTCGCCGGCGGCACCGGCGGTATGTACTGCGTCGCCGCCTCGCCGTACCCGGGGCCGGCCGGCACGGGCGGGATGTACTGGGTCGCGGCCTCGTCGTGCGCGGGAGCCGCCGGCACGGGCGGGATGTACTGGGTCGCCGCCTCGTCGTGCGCGGAGGCCGCCGGCACGGGCGGGATGTACTGCGTCGCCGCCTCGTCGTGCGCGGGAGCCGCGGGCACGGGCGGGATGTACTGGGTCGCGGCCTCGGGCAGCGGCGGGTACCCGTAGCCGTGCGGCTCCCCCGGACCCTCGTAGCCGGGCCCGACCACGTGCCCCGGTGCCACGTGCGGGTACCCGTACGCGGGCCCGGGCTGCGGCTGCTCCGGGTACACCGGATACCCGGACGCCTCGTCCGGACCCCACGGGGCACCCGGCTGGGGGGCACCCCCTTGTCCGCTCTGCGCCACCGGGACTCCTTCTCCGACTCGCCCGACCCTACGGAACCGTCGGTCACGCTACCCGGTCACACACCGCCACCGTGAGACCACCCGTCAATCGCAGCCCCGCGCAATCCGGCCCCGCCCGGCACATTGCAGCCTCGCCGGGGTTTGTGCCCGGGCCCCCAGTCGAGCCCCGTCCCTTGAGCCCCGCCCGCACATTCCGGCGCCGCCGCGCACAATCCAGCCCCGCCGGCGGGTTGAGGCGCGGGGTCCGGGGCGGAGCCCCGATCTGTGACCGGACCGTGGGCCGGCCGCGGGCCCGTTGCGGGGGCTCCGCCCCCGAGCCCCCGCGCCTCAAACTCCCCCAGCTACCGCTGGGAGGTGCCCCCAGACGAGGCTGATTTTGCGCGGCGCAGCCGAAGGTGGCGGCGCAGCCGAACTGGGCGGCGCGGCGGAGGAGGGCTGCTTCGCCGGAGCGTCAGGCGACCCTGGCTTCGAGGCGGGCCCCGAACTCCCGTACCGCCGGCTCCTCCCGGTACGGCTCCAGCCGCGTCCGGAAGTCCTCCAGGTACTCCGCCCCCCGGTTCGACCGCAGCCCCTCCAGCAGTTCCGCCGCCTTCGTGGCGGTCTGGCAGGCCTGTTCCACCTCGCGCTGCTGGACCTGCGCAGCCGCCAGCAGCAGCAGCCCGATGGCCCGGCGGCGCGCCTTGCCCGCCGGCAGGCCCCGCAGCGCCTCCTCCGCCCGCTTGCCCGCCGCGTCGGCCTGGCCCAGGTCCCGGTGGCAGTGCGCCAGCTCGTCCGCGAGGTAGGCCTCGTCGAAGTGGCGGATCCACACCGGGTCGTCGCCCGACTCCGGCTCCGCCCGCTCCAGGGCGCTGACCGCCCGCGCCGACAGCACCGCCGTGGCCCGGGTGTCGCCCAGCAGCGCGTGCCCGCGCGCCTCGGCGGCGTAGAACATGGCCTCGACGCGCGGGGTGACCTGTCCCCGCGTGCCCTCCTGGGCGGCCCGCGCCAGCTGCGCGATCTCCCGCGGGTTGCCCAGTTCGGCGGCGAGGTGGCTCATGGACGCGGCCAGCACGTAACCGCCGTACGCCCGGTCGCCGGCCGCCTGGGCCAGCCGCAGCGCCTGGATGTAGTACCGCTGCGCCAGGCCCGGCTGGCCGGTGTCCACGGCCATGTAGCCCGCCAGCTCCGTCAGCCGGGCGACGGCGGCGAACAGCGCCCGCCCCACCGGCTCCCGGTACGAGCCGCCGATCAGCCCGGACACCACCGAGTTGAGGTAGTGCACGACCACCGGCCGGACGTGCCCGCTGCCGAAGCGGTGGTCGAGGTCCTTGAGCGCCTCGGTGGTGGCCCGTACCGCCTCGACGTCCGGCATGCCGACCCGCGAGCCGCCGCTGCGGGCCACCTGGGTGTCGGCCCCGGTGATCAGCCAGTCGCGGCTCGGCTCGACGAGCGCGGAGGCCGCCACGCTCGAACCCGCCAGGAAGTCGCGGCGGCCGACGTCGCTGCGCCACAGCTCGCAGACCTGCTCGATCGCGCCGATGACGGTCGGCGAGAACTGCAGGCCGACGCCGGAGGCGAGGTTCTTGCCGTTGGCCATGCCGATCTCGTCGATGGTGACGGTCCGGCCGAGCTTGCGCCCGATCGCCTCGGCGATGATCCCGGGTGCCCGGCCGCGCGGCTGCTGGCCGCGCAGCCAGCGGGCCACGGAGGTCTTGTCGTAGCGGAGATCGAGGCCGTGTTCCGCCCCGCACATGTTCACGCGCCGGGCGAGCCCGGCATTGGAGCACCCGGCTTCCTGGATGAGCGCCTGCAGCCGTTCGTTCGGCTGGCGGGCGACGAGAGGCCTGGCTGCCATGAAAACCCCCTGCTGACCGCGGGTGATCCGTTGGAATGATCACTTCCCGCCTGATGTGCGGAGAATCTTCCGCTCTGCGTCGTGTCGCTACCCAACTCCAGCGCCCCGGCCTCCTACGCGCCCCCACGCGTGCATCAGTGCGCCCCGTATGCAGGATCGATGCTCCGTCCACCCGCTGGTTTACGCCCGTAACCCCGGGTGACCCGGGGAGTTGTGATGGGCGTGGAAGAGACCATCGGAGTCACGGAGACCGCACCCATCCCCAAGCAGCGCGGCGAACTGCTGCTGGACCATGCCGTGCGGTACGCGGAAGAACGGCACTGGGACGTCTTCGCCGGCACCTGGCTGGAGCCCGGCGACGGCCGGGAGCTGTGCTCCTGCGGAGCGGCGGACTGCCCCGCGCCCGGCGCACACCCGGCGGTGAAGGACTGGGCGGCCCAGGCCACGGGCAGCGCGGTCCAGGTCCGGCGGGTCTGGGCGAAGCACCCGGAGGCCTCGATCCTGCTGCCGACGGGCCGGACGTTCGACGCGCTGGACGTGCCGGAGTCGGCCGGCTTCCTGGCGCTGGCACGGCTGGAGCGGATGCAGCGCACGCTCGGACCGGTCACCCTCACGCCCGACCACCGGATGCTGTTCTTCGTCCTGCCGGGCGCCGGCGTCAAGGTCGCCGACCTCGTACGGAAGCTGGGCTGGTCGCCGACCGGCCTCGACCTGGTGGCGCGCGGCGAGGGCGAGTACGTGGCCGCGCCGCCCACCCGTTTCGGCGGCCGGGGCGCGGTCCAGTGGGCGCGGCGGCCCACTCCGGCGAACCGGTGGCTGCCGGACACGGAGGAGCTGATCGACGCGCTGGCGTACGCGTGCGGGAGCGAGGCCGCGGCGGACCGCAAGCGGCGCCAGGCCTGACGTGAAGTTCATGATCGGAAAGTCATGACATAAGTAACTGCTCCGACCTCTCCCCCTCCTCCTATGGTGAGGAAGGAACGACCAACGGGGACGCTAGAGAGGCAGGCGCATGCCGGACCAGGGCGATGCGACGGGTGGGACGTACGGGACGGGTGGCGCGGGAACCGCGCCGTCCGCCGTGCGGGTGGAAGGTCTGTGGAAGCGCTTCGGCGAGCAGGTGGCCGTCGCCGGGATCGATCTGGAGCTGCCCGCGGGCCAGTTCATCGGTCTGGTGGGCCCGAACGGCGCGGGCAAGACGACCACGCTGTCGATGGTGACCGGGCTGCTGCGCCCGGACATGGGGCGGGTCTTCGTCGCGGGGCACGACGTGTGGGCGGACCCGACGGAGGTCAAGGCGCGGATCGGGGTGCTGCCCGAGGGACTGCGGCTCTTCGAGCGGCTGTCGGGGCGCGAGCTGCTCGGCTACATGGGCCGCATGCGCGGGCTGCCGGGCGAGGAGACCGACAAGCGGGCGACGCAGCTGCTGGACGTCCTCGACCTCGCGGGCTCGCAGCACAAGCTGGTCGTGGACTACTCGACGGGCATGCGGAAGAAGATCGGCCTGGCGGCCGCGCTGCTGCACAACCCCGAAGTGCTGTTCCTGGACGAGCCGTTCGAGGGCGTCGACCCGGTGTCGGCGCAGACCATCCGCGGGGTGCTGGAACGTTACACCGCGTCCGGGGCCACGGTCGTCTTCTCCTCCCACGTGATGGAGCTCGTCGAGTCGCTGTGCGACTGGGTGGCCGTGATGGCCGCCGGCCGGATCCGCGCCGCGGGCCCGCTGGCCGACGTACGGGGCTCCGCGCCCTCCCTCCAGGCGGCCTTCCTCGAACTGGTCGGCGCGCAGGGGCGCGACGCGGCCGGGGACGCGCTGGAGTGGCTCGGCGGCGGCTCCGGGACGGTCGCGCGATGACCTCGCCCGCCTCGCCCGCCACCCCGGCCACGGGTGCCACCGGTACCACTGCTGCCGCTGCTGCCGCTGCCGGCGCTTTCGCCCCGGCAGCCGCTTCCGCCACCTCCGTCGCAGCGGTCCCGCTGACCCCGATCTTCATCCGCCTGAAGCTGTCGCTGCTGCGCAACGGCCTGAAGGGCTCCTCCAAGCGCAAGGCCGCCTACTTCTCGACGCTGGCCTTCGCCCTGCTCGTCGGCTTCTTCCTGACGCTCGGCCTGGCCCTGCTGCACGGGAACGCCCACGCGGGCACCGTCGTCGTCCTGCTGGCCGGGATCCTGGCGCTCGCCTGGGCGTTCATGCCGCTGTTCTTCCCCACCGGGGACGAGACGCTCGACCCCAGTCGGCTCGTCATGCTGCCGCTGCGCCCGCGTCCCCTCGTACGGGCCCTGTTCGCGTCCTCACTGGTCGGCATCGGGCCGCTGTTCACGCTGTGCCTCGCGGCCGGCTCGGTGATCGCCGTCGCGCGCGGCGCCGCCGGGGCCGTGGCCGCGGTGGTGGCCGCGCCGCTCCTGCTGCTCGGCTGCGTGGCCCTCGCACGGGCGGTGGCCACGGCCAACGTACGGCTGCTGACCAGCCGCAAGGGGCGTGACCTGGCCCTGCTCAGCGGCCTGCTGATCGCGGTGGGCGGGCAGCTGGTCAACTTCGGCAGCCAGCGCCTGTTCCAGGCGGGCGGCCTGTCGACGCTGGAGCCCGCCGAGGCGGTGGTGCGGTGGCTGCCGCCGGCGACCGCCGTCGGCATGGTGGACTCGGTGAGCGAGGGCGCGTACGGGGTGGCGGCGGCCCAGCTGGCCCTGACCCTGGCCGCCCTGGCCGGCCTCCTGTGGTTCTGGGAGCGGAGCCTGACCGGGCTGATGGTCACGCCGGACGGTTCGACCATCGCGGCCGCCCGGCCGACGAAGGAGCGGGGCGCGGGCGGCTTCTGGTCGCTGCTGCCCGCCGGCCGGACGGGCGCGGCCATGCAGCGCACCCTGCGCTACGTCCTCCGCGACCCGAAGACCAAGGCCGCCTGGGTGACCGCGCTGGCGATCGGCCTGATCGTCCCGGTCTTCAACGCCCTCCAGGGCACCGGGTCCGTCTACCTCGCCACCTTCGGCGCGGGCATGCTGGGCATGCAGATGTACAACCAGTTCGGGCAGGACACCTCGGCGTTCTGGATGGTCGCGCAGACCATTTCCGGCACGCGCGACGCGTACGTGGAACTGCGCGCCCGCGCCGCCGCGCTCGCCCTCGTCACGGTCCCGTACACGGTCCTCGTCACCGTGCTCACGGCCGCGCTGGTCGGCAACTGGAGCGCCCTTCCGGCGGCCGCGGGCGTGGCCCTGGCCCTGCTCGGCTCGATGCTCTGCACGGGGGCGCTGGCCTCGGCCCGCTTCGCGTACTCCATCCCGACGGACGGCGCCTTCAAGAACGTCGTTCCGGGTCAGGCCGGGCTGGCCTGGTCGGGCATCTTCGGCGGGATGCTCGCCTCGGCGGTGATCTGCGCCCCGGTGATCGTCCTGACGATCTGGCTCAACGTGGCCGACCACCAGGACGTCTCCTGGATCGTGCTCCCCCTGGGCGTGGCCTGGGGCGCGCTGGCCACGTGGGCGGGCCTGCGGCTGGCGGCCCCGACGGTGGCGCGCAAGCTGCCGGAGATCCTGCAGGCGGTCAGCAAGGGCTGAGAACGGCGAAAGGGCCGGCCTCCGCTCCCGAGAGGGGGTGGAGGCCGGCCCTTTCCGCGTCCGCGGGTCGGGCGCCGCGCGGCGGGAACCCAGCGGGGGAAGCCCCTTTCGGCGGCGGCGAGCATGGACGTGACGTCTATGCGCCGCAGTTCGGCGTCATCGCTCTTCGCGAAGGCGGCGGTGACGGACGGCTCGACGGTCAGGTTCGAGTAGAGGATCACGCAGTTCACGAGGATGACCAGCGGCTGGACGCCACAGGAGAGCGTCTCGCCCCAGGAGTTCCCGGTGAGGGAGAGCGCGGCCGGCACGGCCAGCGAGACGGCGATCCCGACGGGGGCCCAGGTCTCGTGGCCGCCGGCATCGAGGCGCATGCCGTTCTCGGCCATGACCGTGGTGCGCACTCCCTGGCGGCCCAGCTCGGCCTCGACGGCGGCCTGGGCGCGGGCCCCGTAGCGGCTGCGGACGAGCGGGATGCTCAGGAAGGCGAGGGCGATCAGGAGCTGCAGGGCGGCGACGGCGTTCATCGGGGGTCCTCGTTTCTGGGGGGGCCTGCCCTGGTGACGTCGCCACCATGGCGCCGCCCCCTGACAGGCCCCGCACACCCCGCTGACACGCCCCCTGTGCCCCCTGGCAACTGCCCCGACACGCCCTGCCGGGCCCGTCGCCAGGCCTCGGCACTAGGCCTCGGCCTTGATCCCGTCCAGGAAGGGCTGCAGGGCCGCGCGCCAGGCCGTCGGTTGGTCGTAGTGGAGGTAGTGGCCGGCGTCGGGGATCTCCGCGTACTGCCCGGCGGGGAGGACGCGGACCATCTCCTGGGCCTCCGCCCGGCCCAGCTCTCCGTCGAGGCCGCGGACCACCAGCGTCGGGCAGCGGACCTTGGCCAGCTCCTCCCAGTGGGCGTCGTGGACCCAGGTCTCGCGGGCCGTGAGCATCTCGCGGCGGGAGAAGAGCGGGCGCCAGCCGTCCGGGGCCTCGTGCATGACCTCGGCGAAGAAGGCCCCGCGGCCGGGGTCGGGGCGCTCCACCCTGGGATCGTCCTCGCCGAACCAGCGGCGGGCCGCGTCCTGGGTGGGGAAGGGCAGGGGCCAGCGGTGGAACCAGTCCTCCCATTCCTGCTGGGAGGCCGCGCCGAGGGCCGAGGCGCGCATGTCGCAGATGACCAGGGCTTCGACCAGGTCCGGGCGGCGGGCCGCGAGCTGCCAGGCGGTGAGGGCGCCCATGGAGTGGCCGATCAGGGTGACGGGGGCGAGGCCGAGCTGCTCGACGGCGGCCTCGGCATCGGCCACGAACGCCTCGCGCCCGAAGGAGGTGTGGACGTCGGGGCCTCCGGGCGGGCGGTCGCTCTGGCCGTGTCCCCGCTGGTCCAGGGCCACGACGCGGCGGCTCTCGCGGAGCCAGCGGGCGGTGCCGGACCAGTGGAAGGCGCGGCCCATCAGACCGTGTAGTAAGAGCACCCCGGGGCGGGGGTCGGCCTCGGCGGCCGCTTCGCGGAATTCCCAGGCGGCCAGGCGGACGCCTCCGGCCCCTGTCACATCAACGCGCTGTACCACCGCAGATGCACCCCCTTCGCTCCCCGCCAGACTATCGAACCCGCATTCGAAAACCGGGTTCTCGCCTACAACACCGCTCTTTCGAGTGACCTTGCTCAAGGATTGGCCGCCGCTGCCGATGGAGATCCTTTCAACAGGGAGGCGGGCCGCTCGGGGAAGACGGTCCGAAGGGGAGACCTTGAGAGCTCGGGGCTCCGGGTCACAAGGGGAGGACCGGTCCCGGCGCCGCAAGGCGCCGGGACCGCCCACTTCCCACCAGTCCAACGAATCGAGCCGACGCCGGCAACGAATCGACACCGGCGCGCATGACCACCTGCGCCGAAGCCGAGGTCGAGGCCGCGGAAGCCGTCCGGGGCGTCGAGGTCAGCGCTTCGCCACGAAGACGTGGGAAGCGACCTCCGCGTCCAGCTCGGCGGCCTCGCCACCACTGCCGACCAGCACCCCGCCCGGGGACTCCGTCACGCTCACCACCGAGCCGGGCTGTACGCCCGCCCGCCGGAGCGTGTACATCAGCTGGGCGTCCGTCTGGATCGGCTCGCCGATCCGGCGTACGACCACGGTCTTGCCCTCCGTGCCCGGGTCGAGCTCGGACAGGCTGACCATGCCGTCCTCCAGGAACGGGTCCGCCTCCGCCTTCTCGCCCAGCTCCTCCAGCCCCGGGATCGGGTTCCCGTACGGCGACTCGGTCGGGTGGCGCAGCAGCTCCAGCACCCGCCGCTCCACCGCCTCGCTCATCACGTGCTCCCAGCGGCAGGCCTCGGCGTGCACCTGCTCCCACTCCAGGCCGATGACGTCGACGAGCAGGCACTCCGCGAGCCGGTGCTTGCGCATCACGCGCGTCGCCAGCCGCCGCCCCTCCTCCGTCAGCTCCAGGTGGCGGTCGCTCGCGACGGCCACCAGGCCGTCGCGCTCCATGCGCGCCACCGTCTGGCTCACCGTCGGGCCGCTCTGGTCGAGCCGCTCGGCGATGCGGGCGCGCATGGGGACCACGCCTTCCTCTTCCAGCTCGAGGATGGTGCGGAGATACATCTCCGTGGTATCGATCAGTCCGGACATTCGTGCCCCTCGGATTGCGTGCGCTGGCCCTGCCCCCAATTCTGACGCATCGGGCCGACAACCGTCCCGTGCCGACGGTCAAGACCGGTCCCGGACATCTCGTGGCGCCCGTATTGACACGCCCTTGGTCCAGACCGCACGGTGAGCGGCGGACACGGACGCACCCCCCACCTCCGGAAGGGCCATCGTCGTATGAGCGAGAGCAAGCTGGCCGGTCAGTTCTTCGACGCCGCCATCGGTCTGCTGGAGCGGGTGCGGGACGAGGAGGCCCCGCACATCGCGGAGGCCGGCTCCCTCATCGCCGACGCCGTCGCCGGTGGCAAGCGGCTCTTCGCCTTCGGCGCCGGGCACTCCTCGCTGCCCGCCCAGGACGTGGTCTACCGGGCCGGCGGCATGGCCCTGATGAACTTCCTCGCCGTCCCCGGCACGGTCGGCATCGACGTCATGCCCGCGACCCTGGGCAGCGCCCTGGAACGGGTCGACGGGCTCGCCGGCGCCGTCCTGGACAGCAGCCCCGCCTCCGACGGCGACGTCCTCGTGATCATCTCCCTCTCCGGGCGCAACGCCCTGCCCGTCGAGATGGCCATGAACGCCCGCGCCATCGGCCTCAAGGTCATCGGCGTGACCTCGGTGGCGTACGCCACCGAGACCAAATCGCGGCACGTCTCCGGCAGCTTCCTCAAGGACCACTGCGACGTCGTCCTCGACAGCAAGATCGCGGTCGGGGACGCCGAGCTGAGCATCGACGGCATCGACGCGCCCTTCGCCCCCGCCTCCACCGTCGTGACCAGCGCGATCATGCAGGCGGTCATGGCGGCCGCGGCCGGCGAGCTCGCCGCCCGCGGGGTGGAGCCCCCGCTGCTGCGCTCGGGCAACGTCGACGGCGGCCACGAGTGGAACGGCCGCGTGATGCAGGAGTACGGCGACCGGATCTTCTTCCGGCACTGATCGGCCTGGCCGGCACTGACCGGGCGTTCCGGGTAGCGGTCGCCGCGCCCGCACCCCGTTCCTACGATGGACGGATACGGAACTCGGGGCCCCGCGCATCAGAGGTGACCGGGCATGTCCGCCACCCCCGCCGCTCCCGCCACCCCCGCCCCACACGTCCCGCACATCCCGCACGCCGCGCGCCGGGCCCTGCAGGCCGGAGCGGCGGCCCTCCTGCTCCTCGTGACGGGCGTGGGCGCCGCCCCGCCCGCCGGGGCGGCGCCCACCGCCGTCGCCGTCACCCGGGGCCCCGTGAGCCAGGACCTCGACCCCGCCACCGTCGCCCGGCTCGACGCCGCCATCACCGCGGCGATGGAGAAGGACGGCATACCCGGCTTGATCGTCGGCCTGTGGATGCCCGGGCGCGGCGACTACGTGAAGTCCTTCGGCATGGCCGACACGGCATCCGGCACGCCCATGAAGACCGACCTCCACACGCGCGTCGGCAGCGTGACCAAGACCTTCACCGTCACCGCCCTGCTCCAGCTGGTCGACCAGGGGCGCATCCGGCTCGACGCCCCCGTCTCGACGTACCTGGACGGGGTCCCCGGCGGCGAGAAGATCACCCTCCGCCAGCTCGCCGCCATGCGCAGCGGCCTGTACGACTACACCAGCGACCCGAAGTTCCTCGACTCCCTGCGCACCGACCCGCACCGCTCCTACACCCCGCAGCAGCTCCTCGACTACGCCTTCGCCCACCCGGCGAACTTCGCCCCCGGCGCGAAGTGGGAGTACAGCAACACCAACACCGTGCTGCTCGGCCTGGTCATCGAGAAGATCGGCGGGCAGCCGCTGCACGCCTTCCTGCAACAGCACGTGTTCGGGCCGCTGAAGCTGACCAGCACCTCCCTGCCCACCGGCGCGGCCCTGCCCGAACCGCACGCGCAGGGCTACACGGCCTTCACCCCCGGCGGCGCCGTCACCGACGCCACCACCTGGAACCCCTCCTGGGCCTGGGCCGCCGGAGCCGTCGTCTCCGACCTCGCCGACCTGCACACCTGGGCCCCGGCCCTGGCGGACGGCCGGCTGCTGACCCCCGCCACGCAGGCGCAGCGGCTGCGCACCGGGCCGGTGGGCGTGCCCGGGATCTCGTACGGCCTCGGCATCGCCGACGTCAACGGCTGGCTCGGGCACAACGGCGAGCTGCCCGGCTACGAGACCATCGCGGCCCAACTGCCGCAGGAGAAGGCCACGCTGGTCGTCATCGTCAACTCCGACGTCGACCGCGGCGGCTCGTACAGCACCACGATCGGCCGGGCCGTCACGCGGATCGTCACCCCGGACCACCTGTGGTCCCTGCCCTCCCCGTCCCAGATCGGCGAGAACCAGAACGGGAACGAGGACCGGAAGCAGGACGGCCACTAGCCCGGCAGGCGTCCTCCCGCCGCCAGGTCCAGATCGGCGGCCACCCGGGCCGCGACCTCCTCCGCGTACTCCGCGTCCGCGCGCTCGAACGCCACCCGCGTGGGCCCGCGCACGAACGTCAGCGCCCCCAGCGTCCGCCCCCGGCTGCGCAGCACCGTGCACAGCACGTGCGCCGCGCCCTCGGGCCACTGGCGGGCCCGCGCCCACTCCGCGTCCGCCTCGCCGCGCGGGGCGGAGGTGCGCACCGAGCCGATCCGGTCCAGCGCCTGGAGGGCCGGATGCCCGGCCGCATACCGGACCGGGATCGACCCGGGCCCCGGCAGCACCGGTGGGGACGCGGCGGACCGTACGAGCCTTCGCCGCTCGGGGTCGGCCGCGGGATCCAGTACGTCCAGCAGCACGTGCTCGGCGAAGCCGGCCAGGGCGAAGTCCAGGCGTACGGCGGCCGCCTCGGCCGGGTCCTCGCACTCGGCGGCGGCCCGGCCCGCACGGTGCAGCTGGTGGGACCGGAACCGCAGCTGCGCGGTGTCGAGCTGCTCCTGCCGGGCCTGGGTGACGTCCTGGAACAGCCAGCCGACGCCCAGCGGCACCGGTTCCTCCGCGAGCGGCGAGGCCAGCCGCAGGAACCCGCACCGCCAGCACCTGCGCCGCACCCCCTCGGCGGTCCGCACCGACACCCACATCTCCACCGGCGCGGGCGGCGCCCCCTCGGCGAGCACGTGCTGGAGCGCGCCTTCGAGCTCCTCCACGCCCTGGGTGAGCAGCTCCCCGAGCGGGCGCCCGAGCAGCGCGGTGCGGCCGGTCCCGAAGGCGCGGGCGGCGTGCGCGTTGACCACGGCGGGCCGCAGGTCGACGTCGACGAGGACCACGCCCCACGAGGCGTCCTCCATCAGGGCCTCGCTCAGCGCGATGGACCGCTCCAGGTCGATCTGCGCGTGCACCTCGCTGAAGGCGCAGTACACCCCGGCGGGTTTCCCGTCCGCACCCGGCACCCCGGCGGACTGGGTCCGTACGAGGACGCGCCCGCCGTCCTTGGTGAGCAGCGCGAACTCGTGCACCTGCCGGCCGGGCACGTGCTGCGCGGCCATGAGTCTGTCCTGCACGTCGTGCGCGTCGGCGGCCCGCACCGCCCACCCCTCGAAGCCCTTGCGTCCCACGGCCTCGCCCGCGGACCAGCCCAGGATCCGCTCGGCCTCGCGGTTCCAGTGGGTGATCACGCCGTCGGCGTCGAACGCGCACAAGGCGGCGTCCATCCCGTCCAGCAGCGCGGCGAGCAGATCGTCTGCGGTCTCGTTACGTCCGGAAGCAGTCACCTGGCACCCCCAGCAGGTGTTCGCGTGTGCGGCACGTCGGATCATTCAACTGGAACGTGACGCAGCCCACACTGCTTTCCGCGGATTGGGTACCGGAAATCCGGTCAGAAGTAGGCGCCGTGGGCGACGCACAGCACCACGAGGAAGCCGACGAAGACGAGTCCCATGAGGAGCGGCAGCTCCGTCGACAGCCACAGGAAGATCCGGTCCGCACGACCTTCCCGCGCCGTCTGGCGGGCGATGTGCGGTTCCGCCCGCGGATCCGGGGCCCAGTCGGCCGGCCGCCGCTCCCGCAGGAGGGACCGGAGGATGGCGACTTCCAGGTCGAGGACCGGCAGGTCGTCGTCGTTCACGCACCTCAGCAGGACGCGCCGGCCGTCGGACCGGTAGGCGTACGTGAGGGTCCGGGGTCCGGAGGCGATCTCGGCCGCGGCAACCATGCGGATGTCGTGGATCTCGTCCCAGGGGAGCCGGCGCACGCGGCACCAGGTGCCCGTGGTGATGCCCTGATCGTCGACGGTGGTGAATCTGGACCTCAGGCCGTACCCGCAGAGTGCGGCGAGGACCAGGGTCAGGCCGGTGAGCAGCAGGGTGCTCCCTTCGGACCACGGCCCGTCCTGGAGCTTCAGGCAGAGGCTCCCCAGCCCGAGGAACATCGCGGCGTGAAAACGCCAGTCCCCCGGTCCCCTGCGGTACTCGCGCGGTTGCACCACTTCCAGCATGTCTCCCCCTTGGATCTTGCTCCGTGCAGACGCCACTCTCTCCCGGCGCATCGGGGAAATAAACAGTTGTGGCTGCCGCGACGCCTGCCTAGGCTCGGACGTACACGAGAAGGGAGGTGGTTGCCGCAATGTACGGAAACCGGACGCGTGAGGTGGCTGCGGGCTAGGGCCCGTCGTCAGCAACGCACCCAGTGCGGTGCCCGGCGGATCGCCCGGCGCCAATCCCAAGCAGTCACCCGACCCGCGGGCTCGCCGGTACGTCCGGCCGGCTTCTCTCACTGCAGGAGAGAGACCCAGAGCCCGCGGGTCGCCTGCGTTCACCGCTCCCGGCGCCCGGGGGCCCTTCGTGCGGGCGGGCCCGCGGGCCGAACCCTCCCGCACGGCGCCGCACGGCTACGGGCAGAGCCGCTCGACGCGCCACTTGCCCTCGTCCAGGACGTAGCGCAGCCGGTCGTGCATGCGGTTCTCGTGGCCCTGCCAGAACTCCACCGCCTCCGGGACCACGCGCAGGCCGCCCCATTCCGGCGGGACCGGGACCTGCTCGCCCTCCGGGTAGCGGGCGTCGAGCTCGGCGTAGCGCTGGTCCAGTTCGGCGCGGGAGCCGATCACGCTGGACTGCTCGCTCGCCCAGGCGCCCAGCTGGGAGCCGTGGGGGCGGGAGCGGAAGTACGCCGCCGTCTCGTCGCGGCCGATGCGGGCCGCGGTGCCGGTGACGATCACCTGGCGCGAGATGGGGTGCCAGGGGAAGAGCAGGGCGACGTGCGGGTTCTCGTCGAGCTCGCGGCCCTTGCGGGAGGCGTAGTTGGTGAAGAAGACGAAGCCGCGCCCGTCGAACTGCTTCATCAGCACCGTGCGCGAGCTGGGCCGGCCGTCGGGGGTGGCCGTCGAGACGACCATCGCGTTCGGTTCGAAGAGGTGCGAGTCGGCGGCCTGCTGGAACCACAGGGCGAACTGGTCCATCGGATGCTCGGCGAGGGTCTCCTCGAGCACGATTTCCGAGCGGTACTGCTTGCGCATCGTGGCGGGGTCAATGTCCTGATCGGTCACGCTGGCCATCCTGCCGCAGCCGGGCCGGTGGCGGTGTGCCGTATGTCACGCTTCCGCAGTCGAGGCGGAGCGGCCAAAATCTTGGGGCCGGTCCGAAGGTCCCCGCGCGGGTGACCATCGGCCGTGCCGGGCATCAACGGGGATGACCGCGCCGGACCGCGAGTCACGCCGGGAGCCGCGCGTGTTCGCACTATCTGAGGAGCCGCCTGATGTCCGACTTCGTACCCGGGCTCGAAGGGGTCGTCGCGTTCGAGACCGAGATCGCCGAACCGGATAAGGAAGGCGGTTCGCTCCGCTACCGCGGGGTCGACATCGAGGATCTCGTCGGGCACGTCTCCTTCGGAAACGTCTGGGGCCTCCTGGTCGACGGTGCCTTCAACCCCGGTCTGCCCGCCGCCGAGCCCTTCCCCATCCCGGTCCACTCCGGTGACATCCGCGTCGACGTGCAGTCCGCGCTCGCGATGCTCGCCCCCGTGTGGGGACTGAAGCCGCTGCTGGACATCGACGAGCAGACCGCCCGCGACGACCTGGCGCGCGCGGCCGTGATGGCGCTGTCGTACGTCGCCCAGTCCGCGCGCGGCCAGGGCCTGCCGATGGTGCCGCAGCGGGAGATCGACAAGGCCGAGTCCGTGGTCGAGCGGTTCATGATCCGCTGGCGGGGCGAGCCGGACCCGCGGCACGTCAAGGCCGTCGACGCGTACTGGACCTCGGCCGCCGAACACGGCATGAACGCCTCCACCTTCACCGCGCGCGTCATCGCCTCCACCGGGGCGGACGTGGCGGCCGCCCTGTCCGGCGCCGTCGGGGCCATGTCCGGGCCGCTGCACGGCGGCGCGCCCTCCCGCGTGCTCGGCATGATCGAGGAGATCGAGCGCACCGGCGACGCCGTGGCGTACGTGAAGAAGGCCCTGGACAAGGGCGAGCGGCTGATGGGCTTCGGGCACCGCGTCTACCGCGCCGAGGACCCGCGCGCCCGCGTGCTGCGGCGCACCGCCAAGGAGCTCGACGCGCCGCGCTACGAGGTGGCCGCCGCGCTGGAGAAGGCCGCGCTGGAGGAGCTGCACGCGCGCCGCCCCGACCGCGTGCTCGCCACGAACGTGGAATTCTGGGCCGCGATCATGCTGGACTTCGCGGAGGTCCCGGCGCACATGTTCACCTCCATGTTCAGCTGCGCCCGTACCGCCGGCTGGTCGGCGCACATCCTGGAGCAGAAGCGCACGGGCCGCCTGGTGCGGCCGTCGGCCCGCTACACGGGCCCGGGCCGGCGCAACCCGCAGGAGATCGAGGGCTACGCGGACATCGCCGAGACGGCGTGAGCGCGTAAACGGACCCCTGTGGGCGCCGCATCCCGGTACCGGGGTGCGGCGCCCTGCCGTTTCCCCGGCCGGGGCCTCAGGACAGGGCGGCGTCGAGGATGCGGGACCACTGGGCCACCACGCGGGCCCGGCGGGCCGTGTCGTCGGTGAGGACGTTGGCCAGACCCAGGCCACGGGCCATGTCGAGAAGGCCCTGCACGGTCTCCCGTACGCCCGGCACGCACTCGTCGGCGCCCAGCAGCTCCACGGCGATGCGGTGGGTCTCCCGGCCGACCCGGGCCTCCAGTTCGGTGACCCGGGGGCGCAGTTGCTCCTCGTTGGAGGCGGCGACCCACAACTGGAGCGCGGCCCGGAAGAGCGTGCCCGTGTACAGGTCCACGAGCGCCTCCACCACCGCGGGGCGGGCGGCCGGGCCGGCGTGGAACAGGTCGCGCAGGGCCGTGGACCGCTCCTCGGCGACGTACTCGACGGCCGCGGTGAACAGGTCCTCGCGGGTCGGGAAGTGGTGCTGGGCGGCGCCGCGCGAGACGCCGGCCCGTTCGGCGACGACGGCGACGGTGGAACCGGCCCAGCCGTGTTCCGCCAGACAGGACACGGCCGCCTCCAGGAGGTGGCGGCGGGTGACGCGGCTGCGCGCCTGCTTGGGGCCGGCCGCGCCCGTCGCGCCGGTCACAGTGCCCATGACGGTTCCCGGCGCTCGAAGCGGGCGGTGATGCCCTCGCGGGCCTCGGCGGACGCGAAGAGCTCCCCGGACAGCTCCGTCAGGCGGGCGCCGTCGCGGTGCAGGGCCTCGCGCACGGCGGCGGCGGTCAGCGCCTTGGTCGCGGCCAGGCCTTGCGGGGAGGCCTTGCGCAGGCCGGCGAGTACGGGCTCCAGTGCTTCGTCCACGTCCTCGGCGTGCAGGGTGAGCAGCCCGATCCGGGCGGCCTCGGCGGCGTCGAAGGCCTCGGCGGTGAGGAAGTAGCGGGCGGCGGCGCGCGGGTCCAGGCGCGGGAGCAGCGGCATGGAGATCACCGCGGGGGCGAGGCCGAGGTGGGTCTCGGTGAAGGCGTACGAGGACTTCGGCCCGGCGGCGGCGATGTCGCAGACCCCGAGCAGCCCGAGGCCGCCGGCCCGGACGTGACCGGTGACGCGGGCGAGCACGGGCTTGGGCAGCTCGGCGATCTCGCGGAGCAGGGCCAGGAAGTCGGCGGGGGCGCTGGGGGACTTGAGGTCGGCGCCGGAGCAGAAGGTGTTGCCGGTGTGGGTGAGGACGAGGGCCCGGACCGCCGGGTCCGCGGCGGCGGTGGCGAGGGCGGCGCGGGTCGCTGCCACCAGCTCCGCGGAGAGGGCGTTGCGGTTGGCCGGGGAGTCGAGGGTCAGGGTGGTGACTCCGGCCACCGTTGTCGTGTGAACGGGTTGGACCATGTCTCCTCCGGAGGGGTGTGCGGGTGTCCGTGCTGGCCGGGATCCTCCCGGGGAGGGTATGCGGGCCGCCCGCGGCGTGGCTCCGCAGGGCACCGCGGAGCCCGGCTCCGCCGGCCCCCGGGATCCGCCCCGGACCCCGCGTCTCAACCGCCGGCGATCGAGACGCGGGGCGGGCGGGTCAGTAGGACTTGGGGAGGCCCAGGGTTTGGTGGGAGATGAAGTTGAGGATCATCTCGCGGCTGACCGGGGCGATGCGGGCCACGCGGGAGGCGGTGATGAGGGACGCGAGCCCGTACTCGCGGGTGAGGCCGTTGCCGCCGAGGGTGTGCACGGCCTGGTCCACCGCGCGGACGCACGCCTCACCCGCCGCGTACTTCGCCATGTTCGCGGCCTCCCCCGCCCCCATGTCGTCCCCCGCGTCGTACAGGCGGGCGGCCTTCTGCATCATCAGGCGGGCCAGTTCGAGCTCGATGTGCGCCGCGGCCAGCGGATGCGCCACGGCCTGGTGCGCGCCGATGGGCTCCTTCCACACCTGCCGGGTCTTCGCGTAGTCCACGGCCTTGGCGAGGGCGTAGCGGCCCATCCCGATGGCGAAGGCGGCCGTCATGATCCGCTCCGGGTTGAGCCCGGCGAACAGCTGGAGCAGGCCCGCGTCCTCGTCGCCGACCAACGCGTCGGCGGGCAGCCGCACCTCGTCCAGGACCAGTTCGAACTGCTTCTCCGCGGCCTGGAGTTCCATGTCGATGACCGAGCGGGAGAAGCCCGGGGCATCGCGGGGGACGATGAACAGGCAGGGCTTGAGGCTGCCGGTCCGGGCGTCCTCGGTGCGGCCGACGATGAGGGTGGCGTCGGCGATGTCGACGCCGGAGATGAAGACCTTGCGGCCGGTGAGGATCCAGTCGTCGCCGTCGCGGCGGGCCGTGGTGGTGATCCGGTGGGAGTTGGAACCGGCGTCGGGTTCGGTGATGCCGAAGGCCATGGTGCGGCTGCCGTCGGCGAGGCCCGGGAGCCAGGCCTGCTTCTGGGCTTCGGTGCCGAAGCGGGAGATGACCGTGCCGCAGATCGCGGGCGAGACGACCATCATCAGGAGGGGGCAGCCGGCCGCGCCCAGTTCCTCCAGGACGATGGACAGTTCGGCGATGCCGCCGCCTCCGCCGCCGTACTCCTCGGGGAGGTTGACCCCGAGGTAGCCGAGCTTCGCGGCGTCGGCCCACAGCTCGTCGGGGTGGCCGCCTTCGCGGGCGACGCGGGCGAGGTACTCGCGGCCGTAGCGCTGCCCGAGGGCGGCGACGGCCGTGCGCAGGGCCTGGTGCTCTTCGGTCTCGACGGTGCTGGTGGCGGAGCTCATGACTGCGTTTCCTCCTGGACTACGGCGAGCAGGGCGCCGAACTCGACCTGTTGGCCGGTGACGGCGTGGAGCGCGGTGAGCGTGCCGGAGGCGGGAGCGAGGATGCGGTGCTCCATCTTCATGGCCTCCAGCCAGAGCAGGGGCTGCCCGGCGGTGACGGGGCTGCCGACGGCGAGGCCCTCGGCGATGCGGACGACGGTGCCGGGCATGGGGGCGAGCAGGGAACCCGGTTCGGTCCGATCCTGGGGGTCGGGGAAGCGGGGAACGGGGATGAGGGTGTGGGCGCCGAGTGCGGAATCCACGTAGATCTCGGTCGGGCCCGGGTTGTTCGAATTACGTTTCACGTGGAACACCCGCCGGATTCCCTCGATTTCGAGGGTGACGAGGGTGGGGGTGGCGGCGAGGACACGGATGCCGGGGTGGTCGACGAGCCGGCCGGCCTGATAGCGGACCTCGTACTCGGCACCGCCCGCGGTGTAGCGGCGGATCTGCGGCTGGGAGCGGACGTTGCGCCAGCCGCCGAGACGGGCGGCGAGCGGGGCGTCCGCCGTGGGGGCCGCCTCGGCGAGGGCGGCGGCGAGGGCCGCCTCCGTGGCGTCCGCGGCGCCCTCGGTGAGGGCGTCGAGGTGGCGCTCGTAAAAGCCGGTGTCGAGCTGCCCGGCGGCGAACTCGGGGTGGTGCAGCGACCGTACGAGGAGCTCGCGGTTGGTGGTGAGCCCGTGGATGCGGGCTCCGGCGAGGGCGTGGGCGAGGGCGCGTACGGCCTCGGCGCGGGTGGGGGCGTGGGCGATGACCTTGGCGAGCATGGGGTCGTAGTGGATGCCGACCGTGTCCCCGTCGGTGAAGCCGGTGTCCACGCGGACCTGGCCGGGGACGGCGAGGGTGTGCAGGGCTCCGGTCTGCGGGCGCCAGTCCTGGGCCGGGTCCTCGGCGTAGAGGCGGGCCTCGACGGCGTGACCGGTGGGCTCCGGCGGCGACGGGGGCAGGGCCTCGCCCTCGGCCACGCGCAGCTGGAGGGCGACGAGGTCGAGGCCGAAGACGGCTTCGGTGACGGGGTGTTCGACCTGGAGGCGGGTGTTCATCTCCAGGAAGTACGGACGTCCGTCGGCGGTGACGAGGAACTCGACGGTGCCGGCGCCCCGGTAGGAGACGGCACGGGCGGCGGCGACGGCGGCGGCGTGGAGGTTCTCCCGCAGGGTTTCCGGCAGGCCGGGCGCCGGGGCCTCCTCGATGACCTTCTGGTGGCGGCGCTGGAGGGAGCAGTCGCGGGTGCCGAGCGCCCAGACGGTGCCGTGGGCGTCGGCGAGGATCTGCACCTCGACGTGGCGGCCGCGCTCGACGTACGGCTCGGCGAAGACCTCGCCGTCACCGAAGGCCGAACGGGCCTCGGCGGAGGCCGCGTCGAGGGCCTCCTGGAGCCCGGCGAGATCGCGGACCACGCGCATCCCGCGGCCGCCGCCACCGGCCGCGGCCTTCAGCAGCAGGGGCAGGTCGGTGGGGGTGGCGGCGGCCGGGTCGACGGGGTCCAGGAGCGGTACCCCGGCGACGCGCATCAGGTCCTTGGCGCGGGTCTTGGAGGCCATGGCCTCGATGGCCTCGGGCGGCGGGCCGATCCAGGTCAGGCCGGAAGCCAGGACCTCGCGGGCGAAGTCGGCGTTCTCGGAGAGGAAGCCGTAGCCGGGGTGGACGGCGTCGGCGCCCGCGGCGAGGGCGGCCTTGATGATCAGGTCGCCGCGCAGGTAGGTGTCGGCGGGGGCCGCGCCGGGCAGGCGTACGGCCGCGTCGGCTTCGCGCACGTGCAGGGCGTCGGCGTCCGGGTCGGAGTGGACGGCGACGGTGGCCAGGCCCAGGGCGCGGGCGGTGCGGAAGATCCGTACGGCGATCTCGCCGCGGTTGGCGACGAGCAGCGAGGTGATCAGCTGGGTCATGTGCGGGCTCACATCCGGAAGACGCCGAAGCCGCCACGGGCGCCCTCGACGGGGGCGTTGTGGACGGCCGACAGGCACAGGCCGAGGACGGTGCGGGTGTCGCGCGGGTCGATGACCCCGTCGTCGTACAGCCGCCCGGACAGGAACATCGGCAGGGACTCGGACTCGATCTGCGCCTCGACGAAGGCGCGCATCCCGGCGTCGGCCTCCTCGTCGTAGGGCAGCCCCTTCGCGGCGGCGGACTGCCGGGACACGATGGAGAGCACTCCGGCGAGCTGCTGGGGCCCCATGACGGCGGACTTGGCGCTGGGCCAGGCGAAGAGGAAGCGGGGCTCGTAGGCGCGGCCGCACATGCCGTAGTGGCCGGCGCCGTAGCTCGCGCCGATGAGCACGGACAGGTGCGGGACCTTCGAGTTGGAGACCGCGTTGATCATCATCGAGCCGTGCTTGATGATGCCGCCCTGCTCGTACTCCTTGCCGACCATGTAGCCGGTGGTGTTGTGGAGGAAGAGCAGCGGGATGTCGCGCTGGTTGGCGAGCTGGATGAACTGGGCGGCCTTCTGGGACTCGGCGCTGAACAGCACGCCCTGCGCGTTGGCGAGGATGCCGACGGGATAGCCGTGGAGGGTGGCCCAGCCGGTGACGAGGCTGGTGCCGTAGAGCGGCTTGAACTCGTCGAAGTCGGAGGCGTCGACGATGCGGGCGATGACCTCGCGCGGGTCGAAGGGCGTCTTGAGGTCGGGCGGGACGATGCCGAGGAGTTCCTCGGGGTCGTACTTCGGCTCCTGCGCCGGGGCCGGATCCGCGTGGGGCTTGCGGTGGTTCAGCCGGGCGACGACGCGGCGGGCCTGGCGGATCGCGTCGTACTCGTCGAGGGCGTAGTAGTCGGCGAGGCCGGAGGTGCGGGCGTGCATGTCCGCCCCGCCGAGGGACTCGTCGTCGCTCTCCTCGCCGGTGGCCATCTTGACCAGCGGCGGACCGCCGAGGAACACCTTCGAACGGTCCTTGATCATGATGGTGTGGTCGGACATGCCGGGGATGTACGCGCCTCCGGCGGTGGAGTTGCCGAAGACGACCGCGACGGTGGGAACACCTGCGGCCGAGAGCCGGGTGAGGTCGCGGAAGACCGCGCCGCCCGGGATGAAGATCTCCTTCTGGGAGGGGAGATCGGCGCCGCCGGACTCGACGAGGCTGATGCAGGGCAGGCGGTTCTGCCGGGCGATCTCGTTGGCCCGGAGGGCCTTCTTGAGGGTCCAGGGGTTGCTGGCACCGCCGCGGACGGTGGGGTCGTTGGCGGTGACCAGGCACTCGACGCCCTCGACCGTGCCGATGCCGGTGACCATGGAGGCGCCGACGGGGTAGTCGCTGCCCCAGGCGGCCAGCGGGGACAGCTCCAGGAACGGGGTGTCCGGGTCGAGGAGCAGCTCGACGCGCTCACGGGCCAGGAGCTTGCCGCGCTGCTTGTGGCGGGCCGTGTACTTCTCGCCGCCGCCTTGGAGGGCCTTCGCGTGCTCGGCGTCGAGGGCGGCGAGGCGTTCCAGGGCGGCGGTACGGGCCTGCGCGTGCTCGGGGGCGTGCGGGTCGACGGTGGTGCGGAGGCGGGTCATGGGCCGGTCCCCTCCGGGGCGGTCTCGGGCAGCAGGTGGGTCGGGATGTCCAGGTGACGGGCGCGGAGCCATTCGCCGAGGGCCTTGGCCTGGGGGTCGAAGCGGTGGCCGGAGGCGACGCCGGCGCCGAGGATGCCGGTGATGGTGAAGTTCAGCGCGCGGAGGTTCGGGAGCGGGTGGCGTCGCACTGCGTGCGGGCGGGTCTCGGGGAGCAGGTCCTGGAACACCTCTGTGGTGAGGGTGTCGTGCAGCCAGTGCCAGGCTTCGTCGGACTCGACCCAGACGCCTACGTTCGCGTCGCCGCCCTTGTCGCCGCTGCGGGCCCCGGCCACTGCCCCGAGGGGGGCGCGGGTGGTGGGCCCTGCGGGGGCTCCGCCCCCGAAGGGCCGCGCCTCAAACGCCGGCGCGGCTTCAAGACCGGGGCTCCGCCCCGCACCCCGCTCCTCAAACGCCGGAGGGGCTGAAATGGACAGGCGGGTGCCGTTCGGGAGGACTGCTGTGTGGGGGACCTCGGCGGCCGGGGTGAGGGTTGACGTGAAGGTGCCGTACGGCTGGGCCGGGCCCGGGGGGGTGGTGACGTGGAAGCCCGGGTAGCTGCCCAGGGCCAGTTCGATGGCCGTCGAGGTCAGGGCGCGGCCCACCCGGTCCGGGGACGGGTCGCGGACCACCAGCCGCAGCAGCGCACTGGCCGTCTCCTGCGTCGGGGCGTCCTCGTGGTCCGTGCGGGCGAGGGTCCAGTCGGCGGTGGCCACGCCCTCCAGGGCGTCGGAGAGCTGCGTGCGGACCAGGGCCGCCTTCGCTTCGATGTCCAGGCCGGTCAGGACGAAGACGACCTCGTTGCGCCAGCCGCCGATGCGGGTGACGCCCACCTTGAGGGTGGACGGCGGGGGTTCGCCGAGCACGCCGGAGATGCGGACGCGGTCGGGGCCGTCCTCGGAGAGGTGGACCGTGTCCAGGCGGGCGGTGACGTCGGGGCCGAGGTAGCGCACGCCCTGGGTCTCGTAGAGGAGTTGGGCGGTGACGGTGCCGACCGAGACGGTCCCGCCCGTGCCGGGGTGTTTGGTGATGACCGCCGAACCGTCGGCGGAGATCTCCGCGAGCGGGAACCCGGGGCGGCGGACGTCGTGCGCGGTGAAGAAGGCGTAGTTGCCGCCGGTGGCCTGGGTTCCGCACTCCAGGACGTGGCCGGCGACCACCGCCCCCGCCAGCCTGTCGTGGTCGTCCGGGGTCCAGTCGAACCACCAGGCCGCCGGGCCGCTGACGAGTGCCGCGTCCGTGACCCGGCCGGTCACGACGACGTCCGCGCCGGCCCGCAGGCAGGCGGTGATGCCGGCGCCGCCGAGGTAGGCGTTGGCGGTCAGCGCCCCGTCCTCGTGCGGGGTGAGGTCGTCCCCCTCGACGTGGGCCACGGTGACGGGGACGCCCACCTTGGCCGCCAGGACCCGTACGGCGTCGGCGAGTCCGGCCGGGTTGAGGCCGCCCGCGTTCGCGACGATGCGTACGCCCCGCTCGTGCGCGAGCCCGAGCCCCTCCTCCAGCTGGCGCAGGAAGGTCTTGGCGTAGCCGAGGTCCGGGTTCTTCAGGCGGTCGCGGCCGAGGATCAGCATGGTCAGCTCGGCGAGGTAGTCACCGGTCAGCACGTCGAGCGGGCCGCCGGTCAGCATCTCGCGCAGGGCGTCGAAGCGGTCGCCGTAGAAGCCCGACGCGTTGCCGATCCGCAGTGGGCGGTCGGCGGGGGGCCGGGGGGTCATCGGGCGGCGCCCGGCTCGCGCCCCGCGCCCGCCGGGCCCGCGAAGGCCTGGGCGATGTCCAGCCAGCGGTCCGCGTCGGGGCCGGCCGCGGTGAGGGCCAGGTCGGCGCGGTGGGCCCGCTGGGTCACCAGGAGACAGAAGTCGAGCGCCGGTCCGGTGATCCGCTGCGGGGCGTCCGGCGGCCCGTACGTCCACACCCCGGCGCCGTCGGGGGCGGTCAGCTCGACCCGGAACTCCTCGGCGGGCGCGGGCAGTGCGCGTACGGCGTAGGCGTAGTCGCGGGCCCGTACGCCGATCCGCGCCACGTGCCGCAGCCGCGCGGTCGGGGTGCGGCGCACCCCGAGCGCGTCGGCGACGTCCTGGCCGTGCGCCCAGGTCTCCATCAGCCGGGCGCTCGCCATGGAGGCGGCCTTCATCGGCGGCCCGTACCAGGGGAACCGGGTGTCGGGCGACGCTGCGGCGAGCGCCTCGTCGAGGGCGGCCCGCGTGGCCCGCCAGCGGGCGAGCAGTTCGGCGGGCGGCAGCGCCGCGCCCTCTTCCGCGCCTTCGTCGACGAAGGAGTCGGGGGCCTTCAGCGCCTCCTCGACCATGACGCCGAAGGCGGTGGCGTCGGTGAGGGAGAGCAGTGAGGCGCGGTCGGTCCAGTGCAGGTGGGCGATCTGGTGGGCGATGCTCCAGCCGGGCGCCGGGGTCGGCAGGGCCCAGTCGGGATCCGGCAACTCCCTGACGAGGGCTTCGAGTTCGCGGCCCTCCTCGCGCAGATCTGCGAAGACGGCGACGGCTGCGTCGACGGCGGACGGATCGGGCACGGTGCGCTCCCCTCTCGGCGTGAGGGAAGACTGGCAGCACCCAAGAAAACAATCAAGCACGCTTGCATGATTTTCTCGGCAGGCGGCACCTTCCCGCCACCCACCCCAAACCGGCACGGCGAAAAGGGAGTTGTCCCGCCGCCCCGCCGACCGCAGGTCCCGCCGCGCGGCGGCCGCCGGGCACGGAGGGGGCGATTCAGGCCGTAAGCCGGAAACTCGCGATACGTCACCGGATGTCCCGTCGATACTGAACGTTCCGCTCCGGGCCCGGGCGCGCGCACCACGTTCGATCCGCATTCGATCCACGTTCGATCCGCTTTGGATCCACGACGAAGAGGATGGACTGACGTGACTCCAGCCGCCCAACCCCCCTTCTCCCTCTATCCCGAACTCGACGCCACCGCCCTCAGCGCCTTCGTCGCCGCCCTGGAGAGCGGCGACGTCACCGGCCTCGCCCCCGCCCGCGCCGCGGAGGTCGCCGAGGTCCGCTCCCTCGCCGTGTTCACCCGCGGCAAGGTGACCGGCGCCGACGGGGACCTCCTCGACGCCGCGCTCTGGCGGCACACCGGGGCCCAGCCGCGCCCGGTGATCGTCATGCCCTCGCCCTGGACCAGCCTGGGCTGGCTGCCGTACGCCGTCCAGGCCAGCCTGTTCGCGGCCCGCGGCTACAACGTCCTCGCCTACTCCGCCCGCGGCTTCGCCGGCTCCGAGGGCCAGGTCGACGTGGCCGGCCCGCTCGACGTCGCCGACGGCAGCCGGGCCCTGGACCACCTCATCGAGCGCAGCTCCGGCCCCGTGACGAAGATCGGCTTCCTCGGGGACTCGTACGGCTCCGGCATCAGCCAACTGGTCGCCGCGCACGACACCCGCGTGGACGCCGTGGTCGCGCTCAGCAGCTGGGGCGACCTCGGGGAGGCGTTCTACGAGAACTCCACCCGCCACGTCGCCGCCGTACGGGCCCTGCTCAAGGCGGCCTCGAAGGCACGGCTGAGCCCGCAGACGCACAGCGTCTTCGACAACGTCCTCGGCAACCGCGACATCCCCGGCACCCTGCGCTGGGCGGAGACCCGCTCGCCCTTCAGCCACATCAAGGAGCTCAACCGCCGCCAGGTGCCGGTCTTCTTCTCGCACGCCTGGCACGAGACGCTCTTCCCGCCCAACCAGACCCTGAAGATGTTCAACGAGCTGACCGGCCCCAAACGCCTCGCCGTCTCCATCGGCGACCACTCCGGGCCCGAGATGACCGGCATGCTCGGCCTGCCGAACCGGATCTGGACGGACGCCCACCGCTGGTTCGACCACCACCTCAAGGGGATCGACAACGGCATCGGCGCCGAGGGCCAGGTGCTCGGCGAGGTCATGTGGAGCAAGACCCTCGAACCCCGCCCCAGCTGGCCCTCCCTCACCGAGAGCGTGCAACGGCTGCACCTGGCCGACGACGGGGAACTGGCCGAGGAGCCGCAGGCCGGCTGGACCGCGACCGTCGTGTGCGGGGTGGACACGCCGGCGACCGTCGCCGACAAGGTCGTCGAGTCCGGATACGACGAGATCGCCGGCCGCCCGAAGATCTACCCGACCGACGACATCGACCGCACCCTCGCCGCCGTATGGGAGGCGGAGCCGGCCGCGGAGACCGTGCGGCTGCGCGGCACGCCCCGGCTGCGCGTGACCTACCGGGCGGCGAACCCCGGCTCCACCTTCGTCGCGTACCTCCTCGACGCGGCCCCCGACGGCGCGGCCCACATCGTCACGCACGCCCCGTACACCGACGCCGACTCCCCGCCCGACAGCCTGGTCAGCGCGGACATCGACCTGCAGGCGACGGCGTACGACGTACCGCGCGGCCACCGCCTGATGCTGGTGATCGACGCCCGCGACCCGTTCTACGGCGACGCCAACCTGCCGCGCGCGACGCTGGCGTTCACCTCGCCCGAGGCGACGCCCTCCTACCTGGATCTGCCGCTCGGCTGAGAGACGTACACCCGCCCGGCCGGTCCCCCGCGGCCGGCGGGGCGGGCGTACGCGTCAGCAACGACGCAGGAAGTGCCCGTCCGGTTGCACCCGGACGCCCCTCAGCAGATTCGGCCCGGCGCGGCCCTCGCCGTGGCGCGCAGGAGGTCGCGCAGGAGGTCGAAGTCGACCTTGGCCGGGTTGCGGAAACGGAGGCAGCCCTTGCCCATGTCGTGGACGGCCAGGCGGTCCGCGAAGGCGTCGCGCACGTCCGTGCGCAGCAGGTAGAAGGAGATGTACTGCTTCTGGTTCGCCCAGGCGATCTCGCCGACGCTCTCGCCGGCCCGCACGTAGGCGGGCATCCCGTACGCGATGACCTCCTCGAAGCCCGTCAGTTCCGCCAGGCACAGCGCGCGCAGCCGGGTGAGGGCGGGGCGGCGGGCCTCGGGGGTACCGGCCAGGTACGTGTCGACGTCCATCAGGCGGGCTGCTTTCGGATCTGGGAGCGGACCGCGCCCATGCTGGCCGCGATCACGAGGGCGATGGCCAGGGCGTCCACCGCGGACATGGCCTGGTTCAGGACGAGGAAGCCCGCGGTGGCGGCGATGGCCGGCTCCAGGCTCATCAGGATCGCGAAGGTCGGGGCGGGCATCCGCCGCAGGGCGAGCATCTCCAGCGTGTAGGGCAGGACGGAGGACAGCACGGCCACGCCGAGGCCCAGCGCGAGGGTGCTCGGGACCAGCAGGTCCGTGCCCGCGCCGGCGATGCCCAGGGGCAGCGAGAGGACCGCGGCCACCGCCATCGCCAGGGCCAGGCCGTCCGCCTGCGGGAAGCGGCGGCCCGTACGCGCGCTGAACACGATGTACGCCGCCCACATCGCACCGGCCCCGAGCGCGAAGGCCGCGCCCAGCGGGTCGAGCGAGCCGAAGCCGAGGCCGCCCCCGCCGTGTCCGGAGAGCAGGACGACGCCGCCGAGGGCGAGGCCGGCCCACAGGAAGTTCACCAGGCGCCGGGAGACGAGGACGGACAGGGCGAGCGGCCCGAGCACCTCCAGGGTGACGGCCGGGCCGAGCGGGATCCGGTCGATGGACTGGTAGAAGAGCCCGTTCATGCCGGCCATGGCGACGCCGAAGGCGAGCACCGTGCCCCAGTCGGAGCGGGAGTAGCCGCGCACCTTGGGCCGGCACAGGAGCAGCAGCACGACCGCGGCGGCCGCGAGGCGCAGCGTGACCACGCCCGCCGCGCCCGCCCTCGGCATGATCATGACCGCGAGGGCGGCGCCGAACTGCACCGAGATCCCCGCCGAGATCACCAGCGCGACGGGCCCGAGACCGCGGCCGCGGCCCTCGGCGGGCAGCGGGGCCGATGCGGTGGCGGGGGCCGGGCCGGCCTGGGCCGGGAGCGAAGCCGGGGACGCGGAGGAGGAGGGTGCGGGCATTCCTCCAGATTACGGCGTTCGTAAGGAGTGTGGCTGCGTGTCTTGCCTTACAGGCCCTCCGCCAGGAGTTCTGCCAGGTGGCGGGCCCGGACCCCGCCCAGCTGGGCGATCTGGGTGCGGCAGGAGAAGCCGTCCGCCTGGACCAGGGCGTCCGGACCGGCCGCGCGCAGCGCCGGGAGCAGCTGTTCCTCCGCGCAGGCCACCGACACCTCGTGGTGGCCCGGCTCGAAGCCGAAGTTCCCGGCCAGACCGCAGCAGCCGCCGCTGAGCTCGCCCACGAGGCCGGCGCGCTCGCGCAGCCGCCTGTCCGCCGCGTCGCCGAGGACCGCGTGCTGGTGGCAGTGGGTCTGCCCGGCCACCGCGCGGTCGAGGCGGGGCGGCCGCCAGTGCGGGGCGTACTCCTCCAGGGTCTCGGCGAAGGTGCGGACGGCTGCCGCCAGGCGGGCCGCGCGGGGGTCGTCGGGGAGGAGGGCGGGGAGGTCCGTGCGGAGGGCCGCGGCGCAGCTGGGTTCCAGCACCACCACGGGTGCCGGGACGTCGCCGATGGCGGTCAGGGTGCGGTGGAGGACCTTGCGGGCGCGGTCGAGGCGGCCGGTGGAGACGTAGGTCAGGGCGCAGCAGACCGTTCCGCCGGGTGCGTTCACTCGCAGCCCCGCGGCCTCCAGTACCCGTACCGCCGCGCGGCCGGCCTCCGGGGCCAGGTACTCCGTGAACGTGTCGGGCCAGAGGGTGACCTTGGGGCCCTGCGGGCGGCTCTCCCCGCCCCGCCCCTTCCCGAAACCGGGGCTCCGCCCCGGACCCCGCTCCTCAAACGCCGGAGGGGCTGAAACATGCCCCGGCGGGGCTGGATGGTGGGGCGGAGCCGAGAGGGAGCGCGTAAAGGGCACCCGGGCCAGTTTCGGCAGGGCGCGGGCGCGCGTCAGGCTCGGGACCGGGAGGAGGCGGGCGGCGGTGTTCGCGACGCGCGCCATGCGCAGCGCGGCGATCAGGCGGAGCCAGGTCGGGAGGCCGCCCAGGGCGTAGTGGGCGAGCGGGCGGATGCGTCCCGACCAGTGGTGGTGCAGGAACTGCGACTTGTACGTGGCCATGTCCACGCCCACCGGGCAGTCGCTGAGACAGCCCTTGCAGCCCAGGCACAGGTCCAGCGCCTCGGCGACCTCCGCCGAGCGCCAGCCGTCCCGCACGATCTCCCCCGCCAGCATCTCGTGCAGCAGCCGGGCCCGGCCGCGCGTGGAGTGCCGTTCCTCGCCCGTGGCCCGGTAGGACGGGCACATCACCCCCGGCCCCCCGACGTCCGTGGTGCGGCACTTCGCGACCCCGACGCACCGCGCGACCTCACCGGCGAACGGCGTGGCCGGCAGCACCGCGAAGCGGAGGTTCTCGTCGAGCCGTGCGGGCCGGACCAGCATCCCCGGGTTCATCCCGCCGGCCGGGTCCCACACGTCCTTGTACGCGCCGAACAGCCGGACCACCTCCGGCCCGTACATGCGCGGCAGCAGTTCGGCCCGCGCCTGTCCGTCGCCGTGCTCCCCCGACAGCGAGCCGCCGTGCGCGACGACCAGGTCGGCCAGTTCGCCGGAGAAGGCCCGGAAGCGGGCCACCCCGTCCGCCGAGACGAGGTCGAAGTCGATCCGTACGTGCACACAGCCCTCGCCGAAGTGCCCGTACGGGGATCCGCGCAGCCCGTGCGCCGCCAGCAGCGCGCGGAACTCCCGCAGGTACGCGCCCAGCCGGGCCGGCGGCACCGCGCAGTCCTCCCATCCCGGCCAGGCCATCTCCCCTCCCGGCAGCCGGGTCGCCGTGCCCGCCGCGTCCTCCCGGATCCGCCACAGGGCCCGCTGCCCCGCCGGGTCGGTGACCACCACCGCGTCGAGGGCGTCGGCGCCCCGTACGAGTTCCCGCGCCGCTCCCTCGTCCCACATCTCCACGAACAGCCAGGCCCGGCCCCGCGGCAGTCCCGCCGCCCCGCGCACCAGGTCCTCGGCCATCCCCTCCACCGTCAGCGGCCGGTACGGGAGCAGCCCGGCGGCCGCGTCCGCGGCCGCGCTCTCGTCGGCGTACCCGAGGACGGCCAGGACCGGCGCGCGCGGCGCCTCCACCAGGCGCACGACGGCCTCGGTCACCACCCCGAGCGTGCCCTCGCTCCCGCAGAAGGCGCGGGCGAGCCCCACTCCGCGCTCGGGCAGCAGCGCGTCCAGTCCGCCGTAGCCGGAGATCCGCCGCGAGAAGCCGCCGCCCATCCCGGTGCGCAGCAGGGCCAGGTTCCCGTCGACCAGTTCCCGCAGCCCTTCCGGCGCCCCCGACCAGCCCGTCCCGATCCGGTGCGCGGCGCCCCCGTACGCCGTCACCGCCAGCTCGGTCACGTTGTCCGCGGTGGTGCCCCAGGCGACGGAGTGGGCGCCGCACGCGTTGTTGCCGATCATGCCGCCGAGGGTGCAGCGGGAGTGCGTGGAGGGGTCCGGCCCGAAGGTCAGCCCGTACGGGCGCACCGCGTCCCGCAGCCGGTCGAGTACGAGGCCGGGCTGGACCACGGCGGTGCGCGCGGCCGGGTCCACCGACACCAGGGCGTTCATGTGCCGGGTGAGGTCGAGGACCACTCCGGTGCCCGTGGCCTGGCCGGCGATGGAGGTGCCGCCGCCGCGCGGGACGACCGGGACCCCGGCCCCGGCGCACACGCGCAGGGCGGCCGCCACGTCGTCGGCGTCGCGCGGGGCGACCACGCCGACGGGGACGCGCCGGTAGTTGGAGGCATCCATGGTCGTCAGTGCCCGGGCGGCGGCCCCGAAGTCCACCTCGCCGCGCAGCTCCGCCCGCAATGTCCGTTCGAGTTCCCCGGGTGACGTCACGGCACCACCCTCGCACCGTCCGGCCGCGTCTCATCGGGTGGACGCGCCTCCGAGGCGTGGACCGGGACCGGATACGCTCCGCTCGTGGCCGAGATCCAGATTCCCGCTGACATCAAGCCCGCCGACGGACGCTTCGGCGCGGGCCCCTCCAAGGTGCGGACCGAGGCGCTGGACGCCCTCGCCGCCACCGGTACCTCCCTGCTCGGAACCTCCCACCGCCAGGCCCCGGTCAAGAACCTGGTCGGCTCGGTGCGGCAGGGCATCCGGGACCTCTTCTCCCTCCCCGAGGGGTACGAGGTGATCCTGGGCAACGGCGGCTCCACCGCCTTCTGGGACATCGCGACCGCCGGGCTCATCGAGAACAAGTCCCAGCACCTCACCTTCGGCGAGTTCTCCTCCAAGTTCGCCAAGGCCGCGAAGCTCGCGCCGTGGCTGGCGGAGCCCTCCGTGATCTCCTCGGAGCCGGGCACGCACCCGGAGCCGGTGGCCGAGGCGGGCGTGGACGTGTACGCGTACACGCACAACGAGACCTCGACGGGTGTCGCCGCGCCGATCAAGCGCGTCGCGGGCGCCGACGCCGGTTCACTCGTCCTGGTGGACGCGACCTCGGGCGCCGGCGGTCTGCCGGTGGACATCACCGAGACGGACGTCTACTACTTCGCCCCGCAGAAGTCCTTCGCCTCCGACGGCGGCCTGTGGCTGGCCGCGTTCTCCCCGGCCGCACTGGAGCGCGCCGCCCGCGTGCACGCGTCGGGCCGGCACATCCCGGAGTTCTTCTCGCTGCCGACGGCGATCGACAACTCGCTGAAGAACCAGACGTACAACACCCCGGCGCTGGCCACCCTCTTCCTGCTGGACCAGCAGCTGGAGTGGATGAACAGCCAGGGCGGCCTGGAGTTCACCACCGGCCGTACGGCGGCCAGCGCGCGCAACCTGTACGGCTGGGCGGAGGCGTCGAAGTACGCGACCCCCTTCGTCGTGGACGCCGACAAGCGCTCGTCCGTCATCGGCACGATCGACTTCTCGGACGACATCGACGCGGCGGCCGTCGCCAAGGTGCTGCGCGCCAACGGGATCGTGGACACCGAGCCGTACCGCAAGCTGGGCCGCAACCAGCTGCGCATCGCGATGTTCCCGGCGATCGACCCGGCCGACGTGCAGAAGCTGACGGCCTGCATCGACTACGTGATCGAGAAGCTCTGACGGTCCGTACCGATCCGCGCCGGTCCCCACCGATCGGTTCCGAGGCCCCTGGTGACGTGAAGTCGCCGGGGGCTTCGGCGTTCCCGGTCTCCCCTGCATGGTTTCGGCCAGCGTCCGAGCTCAAGTAGGCGGAAAGTCCGCATTCCAGTTGGCGTCGTGGGCGGGCATCCGGTGCAGGGCAGGGAAGAGCCCGGCCGGTGGGCGAGCCGTTCACCTCACCGACGAGATCCGGCCATTCGAAGATCGCGGGCGGGTGGGGGAAGTTGGTCCGACCGAGGGGGCGACGCCTACTGTCGCCCCAGGTCACCACCGATTCGCGCTCGTCAGCTGATCGTCGGTGGACCGCCCTCGCCGTTTGACCCGGTGCGGATGGTCCGCGAGCTGCCGGCCGCCCCCGCGATGCCGGGCCACTCCCTCCCGTGGCCCGGCGTCCGGAGCGACGCCGCCCCTGAGCCGCAGCGAGTGGAACCCCGGCTGCCCGGGCCGCAGACGCCGGAACCCGGCCGACCGAACCGCAGCCGTGGAGCCCGGTGAGCCACCGGGATGCCGACGCCGTCGTGTTCGCGCACCTCACGGGCAGGGCGTGGTTCCGTACGCGATACCTTCAGGGGTCCGGAGGGCAACTCCGGAGGGCAACTCTTGACGGCAGCACAGCGTGGAGGCAGCGGCGTGAGCGTGCGAGTGACGGCGGCACAGAGCGGCGTGGACCCCTTCGGCACGGCCCGGCTGCGGCGCGGGGTGCTCGACGCCTGGGGCGCGGGCCCGGCCCGGTTCCGCGAGGACGCCAACGCCGAGGAGGACCTCGCGCTCGGCGGCTACCGGGACCGGCTCGTCATCGAGCTGGCGCAGAACGCCGCCGACGCCGCGGCCCGGGCCAAGGTGCCCGGCCGGCTGCGGCTCACCCTGCACGACGGCGAGAACGGCCACGCCCTGCTGGCCGTCGCCAACACCGGTGCCCCGCTCGACGCGACGGGCGTGGAGTCGCTGAGCACCCTGCGCGCCTCAGCCAAGCGCGAGCCCTCCGGTGACAGCGTCGGCCGCTTCGGCGTCGGCTTCGCCGCCGTCCTCGCCGTCTCCGACGAGCCCGCGGTGCTCGGCCGGCACGGCGGCGTCCGCTGGTCCCTGGCCGAGGCCCGCGAACTGGCTCGGGACGCCGCCGTCGGCAGCCCCGGCCTCGGCGACGAACTGCGCCGCCGCGACGGCCACGTCCCGCTGCTGCGGCTCCCGTTGCCCGCCGAGGGCACCGCCCCCGACGGCTACGACACCGTCGTGGTCCTCCCGCTGCGCGACGCCGCCGCCGAGGACCTCGTGGAGCGGCTGCTGTCGGGCATCGACGACGCCCTGCTGCTCACCCTGCCCGGGCTGCGCGAGGTCATCGTGGAGACCCCCGCCGGCGGCTCCCGCGCGCTGTACCGCCGCGACGAGGGCCCGTACACCGTCATCGAGGACACCACCGCGTCCGGCACCCACACCAGCCGCTGGCGCACCGTCCGCCACGGCGGCCCCATCGAGCGCGCCCTGCTCGCCGACCGGCCCGTCGAGGAACGGCTGCGCCCCGCCTGGGCGGTGTCCTGGGCCGTACCCGTCGACTCCGAAGGCGCCCCGCTGCGCCCGGCCACCGCGCCCGTGGTGCACGCGCCCACCCCCACCGACGAGCCACTGGGCATCCCGGCGCTGCTCATCGCGACCCTGCCGCTGGACACCACCCGCCGGCACCCCGCGCCCGGGCCGCTGACCGACTTCCTCGTGGAGCGCGCCGCCGACGCGTACGCCGAACTCCTCGGCGCCTGGGACCCGGTGAGCACCGCCCTCGTCGACCTGGTCCCCGGCCCGCTCGGCAAGGGCGAACTGGACGGGGCCCTGCGCCACGCCGTGCTCCAGCGGCTGCCCCGTACGGCCTTCCTCGCGCCGGCCGCACCGCCCGAGCACGCGGAGGAGCGCGCGGCCCTGCGCCCCTTCGAGGCCGAGGTGGTGGAGGGCGCGGGCGCCGACACCGTACGCGTCCTCGCCGAGGTCCTGCCGACGCTGCTGCCGGCGGGCCTGGAACGCCGCGCCGAACTGCGCACCCTGGGCGTGGGCCGGCTCCCGCTGGGCGATGCCATCGAGCGGATCGCCGGCATCGAGCGGACCCCCGAGTGGTGGCACCGGCTCTACGACAGCCTCGCCGGCGTGGACCCCGACCGGCTGTCCGGGCTGCCCGTGCCGCTCGCCGACGGCCGCACGACGATCGGGCCGCGCCACGTCCTGCTCCCGTACGCGGACACCCCGGTGGACCTGGCCCGGCTGGGGCTGAAGGTGGCCCACCCGGACGCGGCGCACCCGCTGCTGGAGAAGCTCGGAGCCCTGCCGGCCACGGCGCGGGCCGTGCTGACGACCCCGCAGGTGCGGGCCGCCGTCGCCGGCTCCCTCGACGCCGGGGAGGTCTGGGACGAGGACGCGGACACCCTGGACGCCGACGAGCTGGCCGAGGTGGTCCTGGGGCTGGCCCGCGACGCCGATCTGGCACCGGGCGACGAGCCCTGGCTGGGCGCGCTGGCCCTGCCCGACGAGGACGGCGAACTGGTCCCGGCCGGCGAACTGCTGATGCCCGGCTCGGCGCTCGCCTCCGTCATCCGCGAGGACGAGGTCCCGTACGTGGACGCCGAGCTGGCGCAGCGGTGGGGCGAGGGCCCGCTCACCGCGTGCGGGGTGCTGGCGACGTTCCAGCTGGTGCGCGCCACCGACGTGGTGCTCGATCCGGACGAACTGGAGCCCCGCGAAGGCGACTTCGCCGAGCCCGATGACGCGGGACTGCTGGACGCGGTGGACGTGTGGTGCGAGGACCTGCTGGACCAGCTGCCGGACACCCCGGTGCCGCCGGTGGCGACCGAGCTCGTCGCCGTACGGGACCTCGACCTGGTCGACGACGACTGCTGGCCGCAGGCCCTGGCGATGCTCGCGCAGCCGCCGCTGCGCGACGCGCTGACCCAGCCCGTACGGGTGCTGCTGCCCGACGGCACCACGCAGTCCGTGCGCTCGTACACCGCGTGGTGGCTGCGCGACCACCCGGTGCTCGACGGCCGCCGCCCGGCGGGTCTGCGCGCGGCGGGCGGCGACCCGCTGCTGGCGGGCCTCTACACCCCGGCGGATGCCACGGGCTTCGAGGACGAGCAGGTCCTGCGGGCGCTGGGCGTACGGACCACCGTGCCGGCCCTGCTGGACGAGCCCGGCGGCGCGGCCGAGCTGCTGGCCCGGCTCGCCGACCCGGAGCGCGAGGTGACGGGCCGACAGCTGCACGGCCTGTACGGGGCGCTGGCCGATCTCGACCCCGAGCAGGTCACCCTGCCGGACGAGCTGCGCGCGGTGGTGGACGGCGAGGTCCTGGTGGTGGACGCGGCCGACGCCGTGATCGCGGACGCCCCGGACCTGCTGCCGCTGACGGCGGGGCTCCCGCTGCTGCCGGTGCCGCCGTCGCGCGCGGCGGACCTCGCGGAGCTGCTCCAGGTGCGGCGCCTGTCGGAGACGGTCCCGGCGGAGGTGACGACGCCGGGTGAGGTGCACGAGGTCCCGGAGTCGGTGCGCGTGCTGCTGGGCCCGGCCACTCCGGTGACGTACGTGGAACACGAGGAGCTGGTCGCGGGCGGCACGGAACTCGACTGGCGCCGCACGCCCGACGGCACCCTCCACGCGTCCACGCTGGAAGGCGTGGCGGCGGGCCTCGCCTGGTCGGCGGGCCAGTGGCCGCGCCGCTTCGAGGTGGCGGCGCTACTGGAGGACCCGTCGCGCACGGCGGAACTGGCGCGGGACCGCTGGTTCGACTGAGCAACACCGGTCGCCTCCGGCGGGGCGGCAGGAGTGGGGCCGGTTGTGCGGGTCGGCTGCGCCGCTCGGGCCGGGTACGGGGGGCCGGTTGTGCCGGTCGGCTGCGCCGCTCGGGCGGGATACGGCGGGCCGGTTGTGACGGGGCCGGGCGCGCGCCGGGGTGTCTCCTCGGGCGCCGAACGTGTCGGGGGGTCGGAGCGTCTGGGCACCTTGCGTTCGACACCCTGCGGGGATCACCCCGACACACACCCGACCCCGCCCCAACCGGCCGGTTCGAGCCCAAGCCCTGCGACCATTCGGCTACGCCGAAAGCACTCCAGCCTTGGCGCACTACTCCGGCTTCGCCGCACCAAATCCAGCCTCGCCGCACCAAAATCCAGCCCCTCCGGCGTTTGAGGAGCGGGGCCCGGGGCGGAGCCCCGATCTTTGCGCCGCACCATCCGGCCTCGCCGCACCAGATTCAGCCTCGCCGGCGTTTGAGGCGCGGGGTGCGGGGCGGAGCCCCGGGCTTTGAGCCGCACCATGCAGCCTCGCCGCACCATCCGGCCTCGCCGGCGATTGAGGCGCGGGGCGGGGCCTTGGTCTTCAGGCTCGCGGCGATTGAGGGGCGGCGGGCGTCGCGCTCAGGGGGAGCAGGTGGGGGCGCTTCGCGGTGCGGCCGTCGCCCGAGGATCGGCCACGCAGCCGGCGGCCCAGCCAAGGGCCGAGGAACGTGGCGGCCCAGCGCAGTTCGGCCGCGGCGGACCGGCCGACGGGACGCGGCTGCGGCGGCAGCGGCAAGGTCCAGCTGTCGTCGCTGCCGGGCAGGCGAAGGGCGTGGGCCAGGGCCGCGGCGATCCGCTCGTGGCCGACGGAACTGGCGTGGAGGCGGTCCGTCGTCCACATCCGCGGGTCGGCCACGGCGGCCGGCCGGGCGGTCTCGGCGACGGTGACCCCATGACGGGCCGCCGCGGCACGGATGCGGTCGTTGAGGTCGGCTATGCGGGGCGAGAGCGGCCGGGCCAGGGGCACGACGCTGCCCAGGTCGGGGAAGGTCACGGTCGCCACGTGGGTGCCGGCGGCCGTGAGCGCGGCGAACATCTCCTCCAGCTGCCCGGCGACCTCCGCCGCGTCGAACCGGGGCCGGAGGATGTCGTTGACCCCGGCGACGACGGTGGCCAGGTCGGGCCGCAGGGCCAGCGCGGGGCCCAGCTGTTCGGCGCGCACCTGGCCGGCGAGGCGTCCCCGTACGGCCAGGTTGGCGTACTGGAGGCCGGGGTTGACGGCCGTGAGGTGTCCGGCGAGGCGGTCGGCGAAGCCGCGCAGGCCCGCCGTGTCGTCCCCGTCGCCGAGGCCTTCGGTCTGACTGTCGCCCAGGGCGACGTAGCGCAGGTACTCACCGTTCGGCACGGTTCAGCCCCTCCCTCAAGACGGCCGCGCTGCGGCGGCACCAGTCGCGATGGCCCTGTTCGAAGGCGATGCCGCGCAGGCCGGTCAGGTACCCGCCGATCCGTTCGCCGCGCAGCAGGTACTCCTCCTCGTCCATGTCGCCGCGCATCTTGCGCAGCACCCTGCCGAGGAGCTCGATCTTGGCCTCGGCCGCGGCGGCCCGTTCTTCGAGCTGTTCGATCACCGGCGCGGTGCCGATCCGGTCGGCGTTCTGGACCTTGACGAGCAGGTCGTCACGGATGACCAAGGGCTTCGACGCGGCTACGGCGAAGTCCTCCAGCTCGGCGCGCCCGGCGTCGGTGACCTGGAACATGCGCTTGTTGGGCCGGCTCTCCTGGACCACCTGGCGGCCCTCGACCAGCCCGTCCTTCTCCAGCTTGGTCAGCTCGGCGTAAAGCTGCTGGGGGGAGGCGTGCCAGAAGTTGGCGACGCCGATGTCGAACGACTTCGCCAGCTCGTACCCGCTGTACTCGCCGTCCAGCAGCGCCGCCAGTACGGCGTGTCTCAAGGCCATCGCAGCAGCCCCCTTCCCTTTCCTCGCCCTCCCGCGCATCATACTCACGAATATGACTACTCAATTTTATGAGTATGAGGAGGGGCCATGAGGGAACTGGACGCGCAGACCGCCGAACGCTTCCGCGCAGCCGTGGAGAAGCGCGATCTCACCGCGGTGGAGGACCTGTTCACCGAGGACGTCCGGCTCTACAGCCCGGTGAAGTTCACCCCCTTCGAGGGCCGCCCCATGGTGCTGGGCCTCTTCGGGGTCCTGCTGCGGATCTTCGAGGACTTCCGCTACGTCGGCCGCTTCGAGGGCGCGGCCGAGACGAGCGCCGACGGCACGGAGGCCCCCTCGGCGATCCTGGCCTTCCGCGCAACGGTGGACGGCAAGCAGATCCACGGCATCGACCTGCTCCAGTTCGACGAGGCGGGCCGCGTCAAGGAGTTCACGGTGATGGTCCGCCCCCAGTCCGCCGTCCAGGCCCTGGGCCAAGCAGTCCTCACCGGCCTACAGGCCGAGGGCCTCGCCTAGGCCGGGAACCTGCGGTTCACCCAGTGGAAGGTGAACTCGATCAGGGTCGCGGCGGCCGCGGCCACGGCTACCGCGATCCAGGGCACCGTCGTGCCCTCCAGCTTGAGCTGGAAGAAGTCCTGGAGCCACGGCACCACGAGGACGATCAGGAAGGCCGCGCCCATCGCGCCGACCAGGGCCACGCGCCACCACGTGTACGGGCGGGCGATGATCACCAGGACCCACATCGAGGTCAGGAACAGCGTGAGCGTCGCCGCGCTGCTCTCGGCCTCCAGGGCGCCCGGGCCGGTGTAGTGGTGGCGGGCGATCAGGTAGCTGATGAAGGTGGCCGTCGCCGCGATCACGCCGCCGGGGATCGCGTACCGCATCACCCGTTTCACGAAGTGCGGCTTCGCGCGCTCCTTGTTCGGGGCGAGGGCCAGGAAGAAGGCCGGGATGCCGATGGTGAGCGTGGACAGCAGCGTCAGGTGGCGGGGCAGGAAGGGGTACTCGACCTGCGAGCAGACCACCAGGATCGCGAGGAGGACCGAGTAGACCGTCTTGGTGAGGAAGAGGGTCGCGACCCGGGTGATGTTGCCGATCACGCGGCGGCCTTCGGCGACCACCGAGGGGAGGGTCGCGAAGCTGTTGTTGAGGAGGACGATCTGGGCGACGGCGCGGGTGGCTTCCGAGCCCGAGCCCATCGCGACGCCGATGTCCGCGTCCTTGAGGGCGAGCACGTCGTTGACGCCGTCGCCCGTCATGGCGACGGTGTGGCCCTTGGACTGGAGGGCCCCGACCATGTCCCGCTTCTGCTGCGGGGTCACGCGCCCGAAGACGGAGTTCTCGTCGAGGACCCGCGCCATGTCGGCCTGTTCGGTCGGCAGCTTGCGGGCGTCCACGGTGTTCTCCGCGCCCGGCAGCCCCAGCTTGCCGGCGACCGCACCGACGGAGACCGCGTTGTCGCCGGAGATGACCTTCGCCCTGACGTTCTGGTCGTCGAAGTAGCGCAGGGTGTCGGCCGCGTCGGGCCGCAGCCGCTGCTCCAGGACGACCAGGGCGGTCGGCCTGACCCCGGTGGCGACGTCCTCGTCGTCGAGCTCGCGGCCGGAGCGGGCCAGCAGCAGGACCCGTAGGCCCTGCTCGTTGAGCTCGTTGATCTCGTCGAGGGCCGGGTCCCCGGCGGGGAGCAGTACGTCGGGGGCCCCGAGCAGCCAGGTGTTGTTCTCACCGTCGCCCTCGCTGAAGCTGGCGCCGCTGTACTTGCGGGCGGAGGAGAAGGGCAGGGACTCGGTACAGCGCCACTCCGCGCTGTCGGGGTAGGCGTCGATGATCGCCTGCAGGCTGGCGTTGGGCCTCGGATCGGACTCGCCGAGCGCGCCGAGCACCTTCTTGACGTACGCCGGCTCCGCGCCGCCGAGCGGGCGCAGCTCGGTGACGTCCATGCCGCCCTCGGTGAGGGTGCCGGTCTTGTCGAGGCAGACCACGTCGACCCGGGCGAGGCCCTCGATGGCGGGCAGCTCCTGGACGAGGCACTGCTTGCGGCCTAGCCGGATCACGCCGATGGCGAAGGCCACGGAGGTGAGGAGGACGAGTCCCTCGGGGATCATCGGGACGATGCCGCCGACCGTCCGGGCGATGGAGTCCTTGAAGTTGTTCTCCTTGACGATCAGCTGGCTGATGATCAGGCCGATGGAGGTCGGGATCATCATCCAGGTGACGTACTTGAGGATGGTGGAGATGCCGGAGCGCAGCTCGGAGTGGACGAGCGTGAAGCGGGAGGCTTCTTCGGCGAGCTGGGCGGCGTAGGCCTCGCGGCCGACCTTGGTGGCGGTGAACGCGCCGCCGCCGGCGACGACGAACGAGCCGGACATGACCGGGTCGCCGGGCTTCTTGAGGACGGGGTCGGCCTCGCCGGTGAGGAGGGACTCGTCGATCTCCAGCCCCTCGGCCTCGCCGACGGCCCCGTCGACGACGACCTTGTCGCCGGGGCCGAGTTCGATGACGTCGCCCAGGACGATCTCGGAGGTGGAGATCTCCGCGGTCCGGCCGTCGCGGCGCACGCTCGGTTTGGCCTCGCCGATGACGGCGAGGCCGTCGAGGGTCTTCTTGGCGCGCAGTTCCTGGATGATGCCGATGCCGGTGTTCGCGATGATCACGAAGCCGAAGAGGCTGTCCTGGATGGGCGCGACGAGGAGCATGATCACCCAGAGCACGCCGATGATCGCGTTGAAGCGGGTGAAGACGTTGGCGCGGACGATCTCGGTGGTGGAGCGGCTGCTGCGGACGGGGACGTCGTTGACGTCGCCGCGCGCGACGCGCTCGGCGACCTCGGCGGTGGTCAGGCCGCCGGGCCTGAACCGGGGCGCGGGTGGCCGCACCGGGTGGACCGGATCGAGCTCCGCCCCCGCGTCGATGGCGGCGCCGGCCCGCTCCGGCCCGTCCTGATCGATCTTCGCCCGCTGCGTCATGTCTTCGACGTTAAGCGGGGTTCGAACGCTTCACCCGCCGAGCGGCGGGAAGATCCGACCTCGGGATGACCCGAATCGTCCGTTGGTAGGGCGGGGCCGGTTGCCTCCGGCGGTTCGGCAGGAGTGGGTTTGTTTGTGCCGGGGGCCGGGCCGGTTGGCTGCGCCGCTCGGGCCGGGGCTTCGGGGTGGGGGCCGGTTGTGACGGGGCCGGGCGCCGGTTGGCTGCGCCGCTCGGGCCGGGTGCGTGGGGGCCGGTTGTGCCGGGGCCGGGCGCGCGCCGGGGTGTCTCCTCGGACGTCGAACGTGTCGGGAGGTCGGAGAGCTCGGCGGCAGTGCGTTCGACGCCCTGCGGGGAT